>JABHKC010000081.1 GCA_018692315.1 Bacteroidota bacterium
TAGTGCCACTAAGAAAACACCACTTTTCTCAAATGTTACAAATTTAGTTTGACTCGAAATTACAAAAAAATCTAAAAAAAATCTAAATCTGATCAGAAATGAAAATCCTTGCTAAATTTTTGAAATTTTAATGGCATTTTTACGAAATTAGCTAAAATTTGACATTCCTCTCCCATTTCACTTTTTAAAAGCAAGAATATCAGACTGTTATGCAACAGCCGAAAACCGAATTCGCTGTTTGTCCAACTGCCGGCGTTTTGCCTTTAAAATTTGTCGTCCGATTTTTTTAAGATTGTATGCACATACTCCTAAGCTTATATATCTGATATAATGGTGAATACCTCTATCAGGACAACGGTCTAATCCTCTGTGTTCCAATTCGTTGATGTTAGATTCTATTGCACTATGTTTATTTTTTAATCGCTTAAATGTACAACTGCTTTCTTCTGTTTCTTCTGCCTTGGTTCGTTTTCCCAGTTTTGGCATTATTACATTGGGGATTTCTAATTGTAATAATTCTTTGTTTTCTTTTCTCCAAAAACCTTTGTCAAAACTCCATGAAGAAATTTTGTGCTTGTTTAAAAGTCTATCAGCCAATTCAATAACAATATCCCTATCTTGCTCTGTGCTGGATAGCAACTTATGATCTACTATCAAATTATACTGATCGGTAGTTATCACCAGTTTCTTTCCTAATTCAACATTTGGTCGGCTCTTGCCTTTTTTTACCCATTCGGTATAGGTCTCAAATATTGAAAATAGTTTTTCTTCATGTGGTATTTTTTCTTTCTGTAGTATTCGCCTGTCAATTAAGTCTATGTGTTTTTCGGCTAACACTATAAAATATTCAAGAGTTATAATAAGCAAAATATCTTGCTCGTTATTTTGTGCCATATTTGGCATTTCGCTTTGAAGCTTTTTTAAAAATGCTTTTGCCTTTTTTAAATAATTTTCTGCTGCTCTGACTACTCTTTCTTCTTTCTTTTTGCCGCCGCTACTACTCGCTTTGCCCAGTTCTCGCATCAAGCCCTTGATCTCTGCTCGCCAGTTTTTCATCTTGCGCCAACCTTTATGACCTTCTTGTTTTTCTAAAAATTTATAAACAGTATCCAAACATTTACGCACACTGTCCCAAAGTAAATTATAATCAGTCGGAAAATGAACATTGCTTTCTACTACAAAACTATCTGTTTTTAAGTGCAATGCTGTGTCTTCTTTTTTTTTAAATACTTCTTTATGACCAAATTCTAATATGACTGTATTTATTTCTGTTATTAGCTCATTACTAAGCTGTGAAACATTGTCATAAATATTCTGATATTCATATTCAATTATTTCAAATCCAAAATCTCTTTCTATACCCATCAACTGCCTCATACTTCGATGGTTGTTAGATAAATTATGAAGTGTATCATAACTGGTATTTAAACAAAGTCGAACCTGAGCTAAAACAAAAATACTCCATAAATCCATCCCCTTTCTTCCTGTTTTTTTCTTGCCTGAATTAATGTGTTTTTCTAATATGCTGAATATCTTTTCATTATATTGCTTGTTGCAATATATTTCTTTCAGAGCAGATAATAATTCATCTAAAGCATTTTTGCTCTTTACCGGAATGTAGGTATCTTCAATTGGCAATTGTCCCAATCGTAATTGTTGCTCGAATCTATTTCGCATATCTGAATCTAATTTTATTATATCCCAATCTATCTTCTTAATTCTAACATTAAACACTGTTTATCAGCAATTTCAAAAGATAAAGATACAAAATAATAGTATAGATTCGAGCATTATTAAACAAACTTATTAACAATTAGGTATTAGTTATCAACATATTACATGGAAATATATCTTTTCTTAGTGGCACTAAGTATATGGATGACATAAAAACCAAATCCAAAGTACAGAAAGTAGAGAATAACACAACTAATAATCAGCGGCAGGAAATTGTTAATCATATTACCTTGTACGACACTATTAATGAATTTGGTGCAAGCAGAACAATTGAATGTATAGTTATTGATGACGAAACTAAAGAACCAATACCATTTGCAAATGTTACCTTTGCAGATAATGGAATCAATATTTCCGGTTGTATAACAGACTTTGATGGAAAATTTACTATATTATCTGTTCCTGAAGTAGATTCTTTAATCATGAAAGTGAGTTATGTTGGTTATAAGACTGAGTCGATAGATATTTCTGAGGGATTTCCTTCAGTTATTAGTTTACAGGTGTCAGCAATGCAAATACAAGAGGTTCTCATGGTTAGATATAATGATAGAGATGAAACTATAACATCCGAAGAAATCGCCAGAATGCCTGGGCGAGATGCTTCTTCAGTTGCAACAACCGTAGGTGGTGTTTACTCTGAAGATGGTCAAATTGGAAGTATAAGAGGTTCTCGTACTGAAGGTACTGCCACCTTTGTTGATGGGATAAGATTATTATCTCCTAAGTATGAAACTTTAAATAAATCTAAGTCAACTATAAAAGTTCTATCCTGGATGCCACATGCACCATATATGGAAGAACTTAGAAAAGCAAATGATGATGAATTATTAGCAATTTATTACAAACTTAAAGATGAAAACAAAAATCGTCCATCATTCTACATTCAAGTTGCAGACTTGTTTTTCGTAAAAGGAAAACATAAACAGGCAGTTAGAATCCTCTCGAATACTATAGAATTAGATTTGGAAAATCCAGAACTTCTTAAAGTAGTTGCAAGACGTTTGTTGGACGAAAAAGAGTATGAAATGTCAATTAAAATATTTACTGAAATAAAAGATTTACGTCCTGAAGAGCCACAGTCATACAGAGATTTAGCTTTAGCCTACACTAAAAACAAACAATACCAAAAAGCATTAGATATGCATTTACATATCTTAAATAGAAAATGGGGACGATTTGAGGAAATAAAAGAGGTAGTATTTAATGAGTTCAATTGGCTTATTGCTTTGCATGGAAAAGATCTGGATTTATCAGAAGTGAATAAAGATTATATAAAATCAATGCCATTGGATATACGTATTTCAATAGACTGGAGTAGCAACAACAATGATATTGATTTGTGGGTAGTAGATCCAAACGGAGAAAAATGTTATTATAAAAACAGATTTACTAAGATAGGAGGAAAACTATCAAAAGACTTTACACAAGGCTACGGACCAGAAGAGTTTTCAATAAAAAAAGCTAAGCGAGGTTTTTATACTATTTATGTAAATTATTATAGCGAATCACGTCAAAGTATCACTGGACCGGTAACTGTTTATGCAGAATTGATCACACATTACGGAACAGATAAACAAAAAACTGAAAGAATTGCAATCCAATTAGAGAATGACAGTAGTAAAAAAACAGTCCAAATAGGCCAGTTGGAATTTAATGAATAAAAGAATCTGGTAGATGAAGCAAGAGAATAATCTTTACACTATAAAATATAGAATTTTCGAGAATTTTAAGGATTTTTAAATTACAAATAGACTTAATGCGGGCAACAATGATCATATTTGCAGCTATTTCGGTTACTATTATATTCATTTTGCATTATCACTATTAATGTCTCAAAGAAAACTACATTTCCTTCAAGTGGCTTTAATAATATCCACACCTCATTTGTTTACCGATTCAACTACCAATTCAAATAAATGCATGTCATCATGTTCAGTTCCAGCTTCAGGGTGCACCGGATTTTCAGCCTCATATTTCAATACTACTACCAAATCTAAAGATGGAACTACCCCAATAATCTGCCCTCCATATCCACTTGCTAGAAAAGCCGGATGTCCTCCTACCATTGTAATATACCATTGATAACCGTAGCTATATCTTCCATAGATATTTGTTATATGATCTTTTGTTGATGTTCTCACCCAATCTTCCGACAGCAAAGTCTGATTGTCCCACTTTCCTCTATTTAAATATAAAAAACCAAATTTTGCCATATCTCTGGCTGTCATATACAGTCCAAAACTTGCAGTTTCGATTCCTTTCGTATCTCGTCGCCATGTTTGAGAAAGAGGAGTTAAATAGTCATCCCAGCTATTATAAACTATAGAGTGTGAGAGTGTGTCAAATTCTATCCCCATTGGATCGAACAGTCGTTCTTTGGCAATTTTACCAGGAGTTTTATTTGTGCTATAATATACCAAGGATGTTAGGAAATGTGAATTGCCTGAGCTATAATAGAATATCTTTCCCGGTTTATTGTTTTGCCCTCGTACTAAGGCAGATGCAACCCAGTCATCAGAAAATATCCAATCAACCCAAAGTTGCCCCGATTCTGCCCATGACAATCCAGTTGTTTGAGTAAGCACATGGTGTAAGCTTATTTCGTTGAATTCAGGATATGATGGCATCAATTCAGACATTAGTTGATCTGTAGAATTAATTGTTTGTTGATCCATGAGTATGCCTATTAGTGCTGAGCTAAAGCTTTTAGTAACAGACCAAAGATCTGTGCTTTGGTCTTTTCCTCCATTTCCATAATAATCTTCAAAAACTATGTAGCCATCTTTAATTACCAGTAGAGCTCTGGCAAGAGAGTCATTTTCAGCAAACTGATCAGCTAAGTCCATTTTTAATGGATCAATATTATGATCTTCTAAAGAAGCTAATTCCCATTCATCTGTAGGCCAATATAATCTTTCTTGAAGAGGCCAATCATAACCATTGTCTGGAACAATAAAGTCTTGATTAGAATCTTTAGTACAAGATGTTATAATTGAACATGATGTTGCTAAAAGAAATGTGATGAGGAGAAATAATGGTGATAGAAAGTTTCTGACTAAGGCGATTGAATTTTTCATATAATGTACTTTCAAATAAAAGATTGCATTAATTATTAATTTCATGACATAATTCAATTCAAAATTAATGCCAACATTAGTATATCCGGTAAACTCCGCAGATTCCTTTGGCCTTGAACTTTACTATTTTTAGAACTCCATTTTAATATTCTATTTTAGGAAATCACCTTACTAATTCTCAATTTTTTGAAATAAAAAAAAGCCTATCAAATTTGATAGGCTTATAAGTTACAAGATGTCAAAAAGTAATATTATATTATTCTACTTTGACATTTATTGCGTTCAAGCCTTTTGGACTTTCCTCAACATCATAGCTTACTTTGTCTCCCTCATTTATCTCATCGGTTAATCCATTTTGATGTACAAATACATCTTTACTACCGTCATCAGGTGTAATAAATCCAAATCCTTTAAATTTGTTGAAAAATTTCACTGTTCCTTTACTCATAATTAAAAATTTAAAATTTAAATAAAATACAAAGTTAGTATTATATTCTTTATATGATTGATTCATGCATAATTAACTTTTTTCTTGTGCATAAACGCTTGAAATAAACACTTTTGGAATTGCGTTTATTTTCGTGTTGAACTAAACCTAAGCCAGCTAATTCAGTAATAATCACGTAATTTCATCTTTATTAATTTTTAAAATATATAAAGATGAAAAAAAATGAATCACGATAAAAAATCGGGATTGGACAAAATGCAAAAAAGGCTTTTGGTGAGCAATCATTATTGAAAAGCCGTCAAATAGAATTAATTACTATCAAATATTAGCTGACTTTCGGAAAACAAACCGGAAATTCCGTTCACCTCCAAAATACCCAAATTATTAGGAGTTTATAATAAATAGAGTATTTATAATGTTCGATCCCGATACATCGGGATTACAAACCCTAAAGTAAAGCCTCTTTCCTAACCAAAGGTTTTGTTGTCCTTTGCGACAAACGGAGCTATGGGCTTCTCCGACTTCTCTTGTTTCCTTTCCGAATTTCGCTATGCTAATATCGGATTGTTTAGTATTTTACTTATGGCGACTTCTAAAAATGCAAATTTCTTCGTTGTTTCGATATTTTAAAATCCTCATTTACAATAGTAAACTGCGGTTTTGAAATTTCTCACGCCTTGAAATTTGCTATTTTTAGAAGTCCCTTTATATTATTCTTGTATTATTTGGCAAGAAATTTCACACAGTATATTCAAAACATAATCTCGCAAAGGCTCAATGGCACAAAGTATTATGAAAGAAAACTCTTTGCAATCTTAAAAACAAGTTTCGGACTCAAAACAAGAATTGTTTCGTTTCATAGATTTCCAAAAACTTTGCGTCTTTGCATCTTTGCGAGAATTTTTTCTGGTTTATCCAGCTTAAGATTGTAAGATAGTATTCATTGTTCGGTTTAACAAGTAGCGAGGGCGGGACTTGAACCCGCGACCTCATGATTATGAATCATGCGCTCTAACCACCTGAGCTACCTCGCCTTAAAATTTTGCGGCTGCAAAGATAATTTATTTTAATATTTAAAGAAAATATTTTAATATTTTTTTGAAATTGAAAATTTGACTCATCTCAACTTTTCACTTTTCACTTAACAAAAGGTGGAGCTTGACTAATGTTTTCAACAAGTTTCGGAAAGTAAATCTTATAAACAGTTTCGATATATTTATTGCTTGAAGGGAAAGGAACTTTCGCCACATTTCCGTACAAGAATTTTCCACTGAAATCGAAAATTGAGTAATGTAAATTTATCCAATAATTATAGGAATCTGAAGCAACATTCATTGGGTCGGAAAAATCTCCTTTTATTTCAAATTGGGTGATAAAAAGCATTAAATCGACATCATATTTTCTCGAAAGGCTTTTTAAAAAATTCTCGTCTTCGAACTTTATATTTACAAACTTATTCGACTTATCTTTACGAACTTCAACAATTTCGCCTTGAAAAAGGCCGTCTTGAATTTCATTGTTGGAGTTTGTTTTTTTTCTTTTGTCGAATTTTTTAAAAAAGGATTTTTTTTCTGTTGTATCCTTTTCTTGCGGACGATCCATTAAAAAATATCCAATCATGCTTAAAATTTCGTCTAAATCTTCACTTGCAGCATAAGTATAATTATTCAGCAGGCTAACCGTACTTCCTTCATAAAAAACTTTCTGCAAACTAAAATCTAACTGCAACTGTGTGTAATTAAGCATTTGTTCGTAAGTCATTTCCGATTTTTTTGCAAATTCGTGCATGGCATCACTATAATACATATGTTCTGCAAAAGGAATTAGCAAAATAATTTTTGCAGTATCAGGATTGAGAGTATCATTTACAATTTCCTGAGATTTAAGATGAAAATTAATTATAGAAAAAAGGAAGATTAGAATAAAAAATCTCATGGATTATTTTGTTTATGAATTATAAATTGAGTTAGTGCTCTCGAAAACTTAATTTTATAATCCTGTTGAACGTTTATGCAAAATACTTGCATTTTGAACGCCTTCAAGATAATAAATCCAAGCAGAGTTATTGCCAACATATGGTTCTGGTTCTTTACGATTCATAGGGTGGTTATGACTTACTCTAAAAGATGCACCTAAATTAGGATTGACCGGTGCAACCCATATTGTTGAATTACTGTTGTCATCGGGGCCCGGGTGAGAAGATCTAACAAATGTGATATATGAATTTCCATTAATTTTAAAAACTTCGGGAGAGATAAGATAAGGATAATTACTCGGATATGGAGGATAAATTTGGTTCAATAAATTCCAGTTCCCATTTTGATTTCTTAAATACACATTTAGTCCGCACCATGCAACACCGTCATGCTCAACAGTGGTGAAAAACATATATCGTCCATTATAAGTAGGATTTACCGATTTCCACATATAAGAATCGCCTTTGGTTGAGGCAGAGAAAGTAAGTTGTTCAGAATTATTCGGATCTCGTATATCATAAAGATAAGTTTGTGAAATATTGTTTAAATCGGGTTTCACTGAAATTAATAATTCTCGATTTTCTACCCATCTGGCAATTCCTACATCAATGGAAGAAAAAATAAGATCGTTAGGAAGGATTGTTTCTGAAGAAGGATTGTCTAATTCTCGCCACATTGGTACATAGCTTCCATTATTCAGAATTGCAACATAAACAGCTTTTAAGGGGTAAGTTCCATGAGAATCCATGCTTCCGGGAGAACCTGCCCGAGCTTTATATTGATAATTAATATTTTGAAGTTTCTCGGTTTGCCAATTGCCCAATGAATCTTGCCATGCTCTTGCAATTTTCGAAACTGGAAATGTATCGTGCCAGGCATTGTAAATAATCTGTATTTCATTTGAATTATAAGTCCACTCGGGACCATTCATAACCAAAGACATAGGGACAATATTTGTATCAATAATTTGATAATTGCTAAACATTCCTGTATTCGGATTTATTTCTGCTACCCATAGATTTGAACCATCGCGCTCTTGCCATGTAACCATATTGTATGGTGCAGACACAAATTCAGGGTCAGGAAAATTTGTATTAGGATAAGCAATATCAACTTGAGCTACAGAATGTTTTACAAAAAATATACTTAAAAGAAAACTCAGCAATATAATACTTTTCATAAATCAATGTTTAAAATTCACTGCAAAAATATGGCAATATTTTGTGTTTTGCAACATATTTTTTGTTAAACTCATACAATTTACAACTATAGAATTTCGATTATGGCTAAGAAATCAAAGCTATTCTACAATTTTTTCGAAAGTATCTTCAATATTTCCCGGAGTATTTACGATTTGCATAAATGTACTCATAGAAAGCAAAGGCCAGTGCAAAGCAATTCGGTATCTTCCGTTAAGCATGCTTGCTTCATTGTCTTGAAGAATAAGCTCGTAAGGCATTGCAGCTGTATGCTTTTCTCCAATTGTTGGCAAATATTTCGACTCTCCAATTTCAGTATCGAGCATTGCAATACCAAAAACTGCAACTTTTTTTTCAGGAATTACAATTTCATAAACTTTGGCAGTGTTTTCAGGCTTTTTGTCAAGATTAGCTCGAATAGTTTTTAGGCCTTCTTCAAAAGAATTGAATTCTCGCAACTCTATAGGATCAGTAAAATATGGCATGCCAAACATATACTGGTATTCCCAAAGGTCTTCGATTTCGGAGTCACCTCCAAATTCAACAAAATTTGGATTAATTCGTTTTAGTGCATCTTTAATATCTTTATCAATAATTTTCAATTCGTTTTCGATAGGTTTTATTTCTTCCATTAAGTAGGCATGAAAAATGTACATTGGATTCAACAAACTAATTTCAAGATTACCCTTTTCTAAATAAAAGCCAACTTTTATTACCGAAGCCATTAGCCCTCTATCCTTTTTCTTCAGAACTATAGATTGAAGTTGTTTGCTTGAAAAAGCAATAACATATAAATTCTTATTATTCCCTGGATGATATTCTCCAATTGTCTCAAATCCTTTTTGAGATAGTGCATTCTTAACAATATTTGCAGCCTCAGGAATGCTTTCTTTTACAACTCCAATTTTATAATAAGCTGGTATTTTTTCGTTAGCAAAACTGTTACTTGCCGATAGAATTAAAATACTAACCAAAATTAATTTCAGATTTCTCATAACTAAATACATTAAATTTAATATTTTTTTTTCACAAAAATATAAAATGAGTTGAATTATTAAAATTTTAGTTTCTGTAAAAGCAATTTTTACTATTTTTGAATTGTATTTGATAATTTGATATGAAATCTTGAGTACTTGCGTATTTTTATAAATTTTAAAATTTTTAATTAGAAATGTCCTTTTTCAGATTACTTTTTTTATTGATTGTTTTTATTGGATATAAAATTACTTATTCGCAACAAATTGCGACAATTTTTCACGACGATTTTACGGATAATAGAAATGAATGGCTTGAAAAAAATTCGAACCAACATAAAACAAAAGTTACAAATAATACATTCTTCCTTCACAATAAATTAAGAAATGGCTCTTTGGCTGCTACCAAAGAAATAGAAATGAACCATGAAAACGATTTCATTATCGAAGCCACTATGCGAAGAATAAAAGGATTTGAAAATGATGGTTACGGACTTACATGGGGCAGGTTCAACAGTGAAAATAGTTTTAGTTTTACTATCAGCGAATCAGGAGGATTCGAAATTGGCAAATGGCAAAACGGTAAATGGCAAAATATGGTGAAATCGACTCAGTCTGAGCATATTAACACAAAGAACAAGTTTAACCAGATGGCGATTAAAAAAAGTAAAAACCAAATCAGTTTCTATATAAATCAAAACCTTGTTTCAGAACTTCCGTTCGAGAATTTTTTTGGTTTCGATCTGGGTTTCATTATTTATCACAATATGGTTGTTGAGGTAGAAAATATACGAGTTTCAGGAACTTCATATTTTCAAGGATATTCCTATAATAGTAAAAATTCTTTAAGAAAACATAATGAACAAGATATATTGATTAGAAATATTGAATATAAAGATTACGATGGAGATACTGTTCTAAAAAGTGTTAACAATGGCGATATATTCTTTGATTTATTTAACAATTCAAAAATTAATTTTAAAGAATTATCTGTTCTTCTTACTCCTTTAAATTCAGATCAGAATATCGAATACAAGCCTATAACTCAGGTTTTTAATTTGAAACCAGGTTCTACAAAAAAAGTTTCAATAGATATATTTGCAAACAAACAATTTCAAGGTGGAAGCAAAACTTTTAGGATAGATGTGATTGAAAAAGACGGTTTCGTTGCGAATCCATTAGAATTTAGTATTTCTTCCGAAGCATTTTCGCAACCCGATGTTCGTGTTGAAAAAATAATTATTGATGATACTATTGATGAAAGTGGCAAAACACTGCGATATGGTAACGCAAATTCGATGATTGATGCAGGTGAAGTAATTGAGGCGGCGATTTTTCTAAAAAACTACGGCGGGAAAGAAAACAATTTTTATGCTAAAATAAATTTAAAAACAAGAAGTTACGATATATCCTTCAAAGAACGAGGACAAAGAATGCAGTTAGGAAACTTTGAGCCAAACGAAACCAAAATCATAAAATTTTCATTTTTTACAAATTCAAGATTCGGAATAAACGATATTCCTTTTATTATGAATTTATACTACAGTCACAGAATGCACAAAGAAATTGATTTTGGGCTAAAGCATGGAGAGCTATGGAACAGAAAATATCTAAAATATACTTATAGCGAAGTGATAAATACAGTAAAAAAGCCAACAATAGAAATTGCTGATATTGATACCGGTTACAAAAATGCACAAATAAAAAGTGATTTGCTGGTTGTAATAATTGGCTCGGACCAACACTACAAAGAATATCAATCGAATTTTGCGAAAAACGATGCGCAGGTTTTTTACCAATATGCAAAAACAGTTTTTGGAGTTCCTGAAAAAAATATATTTATGCGACTGAACGAAACAATTTCGGCAGCCGAATTTTTATCCTTATTTTCAAAAAATGGGTGGATTTCTCAAAAATCTAATAAAAATGAAATGTCCTTGATAATTTATTTTTCTGGTCATGGATACCCAAATATGCAATGGAAAGACGATTTGCAAATTTTGCAATATTTAAATCCAAATTTCAATAAAGAAACTGGAGAAAGCAAAATATCGAATGAAATTTACAAACTAAGCGAGGCAAAAAATCTAAAATCAATAAGTGTAATAGTAGATGCTTGCTATTCAGGAAACAGAGCAACACATAGTATGCAATTATCGGACAATGCAGAAAAGTTTTTAATTGACAGAAAAAGCGAATTTCCAAACGAAAATATTAGCTACCTATCTTCAGCGCCACTTGACAAATATGGAATTGCTCTCGAACAAAAAAATCATAGTTTTTTAACATATTTTCTTTTCAAAACTATAAAGTCAAAAAATGCTTTGCCCAATATTTCTATTCAAGATATTTTGCAAGAAATGAAAAAAGATTCAAGCCTTAATAATACTGAAAAAGAAGCAATTTATGACATATTTTTTATTTCAAAAAATACTAAGAGGCAACTTTTTTAATAAAAAATTAGTCAGTTTTTATAAAATTGCTTATCTTTGAAGATTATTTAATTAAAATTGAAATTATGAAGACAAAAATTACTTTTATATTTAGTTTTACACTTGCACTTATTTTTTCAATAAGTGTTTTTGCTGTTCAAACCTCAGAAAATGAGAATGATAAAAAGAAAACTGAAAAATCTACAACAGAAACCAGCCAGCGTTTAGTTCTTATTGAACATCATACGAATACTGGCTGTGGCCCTTGTGCTTCTCAAAACCCTGATCTTGAGGCATTAGCAAATACAGGTGAAAATCAATCAATGATTGCACATATACAATATCATCCATCATGGCCAGGTTCTGATCCAATGTACGATTTTAACGTAAATGAAGGTCAAGGCGATGCAAGAGTTGATTATTATGGTGTATCAGGAGTACCAAATACTGTTATTGCAGGTAATGTAAAAGAAGGGGGACCATCAGGAATCACTCAGAGTGATTTGGATACAGAGTATGCCCGTCCAGGTCAATTTAAGGTCAGTGGAGTTGGTAATTATTCAGGAGAATATTTAACTATTAGTGTTATAATTGAATCTCTTAGTGATTTTCCTACGGGCGATTTAGTAGCACATGTGGTTCTTGTTGAGGATATTGAATACGCCACTGCTCCCGGGAGCAATGGCGAAACTTATTTCCCAAATGCAATGCGACGTATGTTTCCAGACGATCAAGGGACAGATTTAAGTAATCCTGAGACCGGAGATGTTACAGACCTAAGTTTCTTATACACAATACCTGAGGAGATAATTATTGAAAATTGTAAATTGATTGTTTTTGTTCAAGACAATGCCGACAAAGAGGTTTATATGGCTGATAAATTAACAGTTACAAATTGCGAAATGAACACAGAAGTGATAACCATTGATGTAAATCAGCATGGTGGAAGCAATGGACAAGCCACTGCAATAGGTTACGATGGAGTTCCTCCAATTTCTTATCTTTGGAATACACCTGATAGCTCAACCTCCTCCACAGTTATTGGATTACCTGCCGGCGAATACATTGTTACAATTACCGACAGCGATTTCCCTCCCTGCATGGTGATATTAACTGTTGAAATACTCGAACCAATAGCCGGTATCAATGATGAAGGTGCTAATTCAATTTCTATTTACCCTAATCCAACCACTGGAAAAATTAATATTAGTAATGCTGAAAACTCATCAGTACACATATACAATATGATCGGTAGCGAAGTTTTCAAAACTGAAATAATTTACGACAATCAATCAATTGACATTTCTGAATTACCTTATGGGAATTATTTTGTAAAAGTACTGTCAGAAGATAAAGTTGTAACAAAAAGTGTTTCGCTAATAAAATAAATTATAGATTAAATATTTATCCAAAAAAAAGGATACCAAAACGGTATCCTTTTTTTTATGCACTATTTTGAATCTTTCTAAAAATCTTTTATACAATAACTGAATATTTAATATTCTGTTATTTTTTTATTATATCAAATTGTAACAATATCTTAACATCTGCTTAACAGTTTTGTAATCTACAAAGGATTTATTTGTAGAGTTAAAATTTATAAAAAAATATTATGAAGAAATTATTTACAACACTATCTATTGTTCTACTTTTTAGTAGTATTTTCTCTCAAGAGAAAGCTGATGAATTTAAACCTTCAGGGAAACCATTCATTAAAGTTTTTACCAATTATCATCATAGTTTTTATGATGGAGATGGTCATAGCGCCTTTGAGGTTCAAAGAGCGTATTTGGGATATGCCTATAAATTAAGCAAGAATTTCTCAGGAAAAGTAACTATTGATGTTGGCGATCCGGGAGATAGTAAATTTCAAATGACCGCATATTTGAAGACCGCCTATGTTCAATATAAAGGCAAAAGGTTAACAACAAAATTTGGTCTTATCGGCCGAAACCAGTTTAAATTGCAAGAAAAACAGTGGGGTGGTCGATATTTATTTAAATCTTTTCAGGATAAAAATAAATTTGGTGCCAGTACTGATTTAGGATTATCTGCTTCCTACAAATTAAATGAAATGACGACAATTGATGTAGCCATAGAAAATGGTGAGGGATACAAATCTTTGGAAAAAGACAGCATTTTTAAATATAGTGCAGGTATTACACTTTCACCGCTTAAAGGTTTAGATGTACGTGGATACTATGATTTCATGCGGGCTGATGATGCTCAAAGTACAATGTCCTTTTATGTTGGATATAGCAAAGCCAAGCTAAAAGTTGGGGCTGAATATAACCAGCAGTTTAATTATAGTAGGACTGCAGATCAGGATATGAGCGGAATGTCGTTTTATGGTTCGTACAATTTTCAAAAATTTAGATTATTCGGACGATTCGATCAACTATCCTCCGTAAAAATTGGTGATGCAACAGATCCGTGGAACATTGGTAAAGATGGAGAAACAATTATTGCAGGAATTGAATTTTCCCCAATAAAAGGACTAAAAGTTACCCCTAACTATCAGGTATTTATGCCAGCAGATGGTGGAGAAAGTGAAAGCATTCTTTATCTAAGCTGCGAAATAAAATTTTAAAAAAATAGAAAATTAGACTTAATCAAAATTCAAAACCAATGAGAAAATTATTTGCATATTATTTGCTGTAGCACTTTTAGTTGGATGCAACAGTACAAATTCCGACACAAATGAAACAAACAACACAAAAAAATCAGTGAGTATCACTGCTGCCGGTGCAACATTTCCTTTACTATTCTATGTTTATCCTTCAAAAACTACACAAAAGAAACCGGCATATTGCTCACTTATGGTGGTATTGGTTCAGGAGGCGGCATCAGAAGTCTTAAAGACAAAGTTGTAGATTTTGGTGCCAGCAATGCTTATTTAGGTACAGAAAAAGAAACTGCAATGCCTGCAGAAATTGTGCATCTCAACTTGTATAGGCACTGTTGTAGTTGCTTATAATCTCCCAGGGATTGAAAATATAAATTTATCATTTTTTCAGAATAGCATTTCCCTCCAAATCGAAACTTAGGCGACTTCTTTTCTTATATTCTTTCCCATTAACAGTTTGTGTTTCAGCTAAATTACATTCTTTCAGTAATCCGTTTTGGTAAAGTATTATACTTGAAAGTAGTCCCTTTTTGCAAAGTACACCATCAATCTTTGTATTTTCATTTGAGAAAAAACTTTTCAGTTTTCCATTTGCATAAAAAGAAGTTTGAACACCTTTGACTCCTCCTCCACCTCTGCAATAATGCCCCTGAACAATTGTATCTTCAGGGAAAACGCAAATTAATCCTTTATTGTGTTTTATTCGTATCCAGCTACCTTTTCTAAAATTATTGTCCGAAATCGAAAAATTCTCGCTCAAACAAAAAAGTTCCAATTGCCATTCGTTTGTAAAATGTATCCAATTTTCTTGACATGGATAGCCAAAAATTGTTGTATCTGACTTCAAATATCCTATTACAGTTTGTGTTTTGCCCTGGTCGTCAAGTGAGTATCTTAGCTTTTTAAATTCTATATTGTACTCAGAAATGTTGTACTGCCAGGCAGTATAATTCCCACATGAAGCAAAAAAAACTAAAGCTATTGATACAAATACAACATTTTTTTTCATGTTAATGAATTTTGAAAATAGAAAACTGCTTGTGAATATTTTTATAATAACCAATATCAAATTATTATCCTAATAGTGTAAAATCTTCCTTGTAACATTCAAAACTCCAAAATTTACTTTCAATAAATATATTCCTTTAGCTTGATTTTTAATATTAATCTCTTCAGAAAAAGTTTTATCAGAATTTTTAAAATATCTGTGGTCAATTATTTCCCCTATGATATTTGTAATAATTATTTCAATATCAGATTTTGTTGGATTATCGAATGAAACGACAAATGACTCAAATGCAGGATTTGGAAATATTTTTACATTGTTTTTCCCGTTTGCACTAAAATCAATTGTTGAAATCAAATCTATAAAAGCAAAAGAAGTATCGTTTCCACAAGTATTTGAAACAATTTGTTGAACCTGAAATGCACCAGAACTTGCATAAGTGTGAATAGGATTTACTTCGCTTGAAAAAGTTCCATCTCCAAAATCCCAATAGAAAGTTGTTCCGTTAGCAGATTGGTCTATAAATTCTACTGTAAGTAAATTGCTAGTATAGTCGAAATCAGCAATTGGTTGAAATTCCACCGTTGCGGTAATTGTGGCTCTATCGCTTAAGCAAGTTGGCTGAGACAATTTCCAATCGTAAAAATAATAGTAATATCCAGTTGGATCAGAAGAAGCACTGCTATGTTTGATACTTACAATGCCTTGAAGTTCATATGGATATGAAAGCCCGGCATTGTTTCTATATAAATTTGGAAATGGTGGTCCAGCTAACTGAAGATCATTGGCAATTGGAATCTCAAATCCTAAATATATCATACTTTCGCCATCGGGAATATTTACAGTTATTGATTGTAGAACACTTCCGGTATTATCTATTAACTGAATAACTCTATCGTATGTCCCTGAAGCATACACCTTTACAGAATCTAAAGTAACAGCCTCGTAGCAGTCAAACACCAAATAGTGTTGACCATAGTTGTTGAAATAGCCACCACCACCAGTATTATCAGCTTTAGCAGCAGATAATGTAGGAGGAGAAACCATATCTTCAACATAATAAGTTGTAGTTTCTAGCAAAATTGGTGTGGTGAAAGTATTTCCTGAAGATAAAATATTGCCACCAAATTGCTCATCGTACCAGTTCAATAAACCAGAGCCAGATGCACTGAGAGTAAGAGTTCCAATGTCGCAACGGCTTGCTGACACTACAGATGGTTCGGGCAATAAATCAATATTTATCATATTATTGATGGTGAATGTGTTGCTCCCAACTGAATTTGTTACAGTCAATGATACATTGTAAATGCCACTTGCGTAATAATTGTGAAAAGGATTTTGTTCAGTTGATGAATTTCCATCTCCAAAATCCCAACTATAAGTAGAATTTGTAGAAGTATTTGTCATATCTACAAATTGAATTTCTCCAGTACATGAGTTTAGTTGTTCAGCAAAAAAATCGACTATCGGAGGAGCTGCTACAAGTTGTACATCAAGCGTTAAAGCCGATCCATTTACAATATTTAATGAAAATGTTTTTGGAAAATAGCCAGGACTGGAGTATGTAATATCATATGTGCCTTCGTAGATTGGACGATGGTAGTCGCCTAAAGGCAACTTCGAGTATACAAAAGAATTGTCAATATCATGATTTTCAACAAAAACCTGAGCCTTAAGTGGTTCTCCCGTGACGCTATCAGTAACAATCCCATTTACACCGTATAAGACTTCTTCAATATAGGTCAACAAGGACCTATAATTTGCATCCCAAAATGTTGGCAATGTTATTCCGCTCGGATTTTTAGTGTTTGAAAGTTCGAGTGTCATTTCGCGGCAATAGTGATAGTATTGCATAAAATCTTGCCTCCCACCAGCCACCGGATACCACTGGTATCCATTAGTAATTCCATTGTTAAGTGCTGTAAAATAATTTGCCTGACTATAGGTTTGAGCTGTATCTGCATACATTCTTGCAACTCTTTCCCACCAATTATCATCGGCATGTAAAGCCGATTGTGTATCCCAAGGATAATTGACGACTTCTACTCCTCCATGTATATTTGCACTCATTACAAATTCAAGTGAATCTGCAAAATCCATCATTACAATGTTTTCTGTTTGCCATTGATTTCCATCGGGATGCTCTCCATCGTCAAAATCCGGAAAGTTTCTGTTCAAATCTACATTGTTTGCATTATATCTTGTTGCTCCTGAAACTGTATTATTCCCGGCAGCATATGTCCCATCTGGGTTTGCATTTGGATTTATCCAAATTTCAATATTATTAACCAATGATGTAGCAGTTGAATCTATCCCATAATTTGAAAGTAGGTAGTCTATTAGCCTAAGCATAAGCACATATCCAACAGTTTCATCACCATGCATGCTTGAAGTATAATTGAATCGAGGCTCGCTTTCTTCGACATTTACACTATCAGAAATTTTTGCATATAATATTTTCCTACCTTGAACAGTTTCGCCAATATCATAAATTTTGCATAAACCAGGATAATTGGTCTCAAAACTATACATCATTGCAACATATGCTTGATATGTAGGATATGAATCCCAGGATTTTGCACCTTTAAAATCATTTTCGGTTAGCATTTTAGGGTTTTTCAGCAGATCTCCCGGATTAGTCAAAACTTCATATTTATAACCAAGGTTTAGGAATTCTGTAAATTCTTTTGAATTGGCATAAGCAAAAAGAGTTTTTTGTGTCCCACGATAGTTTCTGTCAATCGAAATTATTTTACTAACTGTCTCAAGTTCAGAGCGAGTATTAATTTCAAATTTAAAAAACACTTCACCTTTTTCGTTTAATGATTTTTTGGCTTTGTCAAATTGGCTCAAATCTTGACTTTGTAATTGTGTTATAGTCATTAAAAGCAAAATGATAATCCCAGTTATTTTAATTTTCTTTTCCATAATATAATACATTTAAAAATGCAAAAATACGAATTTGTATCTTATATATGATCTTTTTTGTAGCTATGTTTCAATATTGAAAAAAGATAAATAGTGTATCTAAGAAAACAGGCAATTTTTATAAAATAATTTATTTTAAAGAGATTTCTATTTTCTTTCATGCAGTAAATGCTTTTGTATTAGACAAATGAAAAAAATAGAAATATCGCAAAAAGAGATATTTCTAGTTTTGAACTGTTTTCTTAGATACACTAAATTAGGACTATTTGAATATTTTCAGTCCAAGATGATAAGCTTTTTGGAATGCCTCCATATTTAATTTATTTTCAATATGGTTTTTATTTAAATATTCAATCAATGAGGATGTTTGCAAATTGGCTACCAACTCTTTACCTGTCATTGGGCAGCCACCAAGATTGTGCATAACCGTATCAATAATATTGCATTGGTTTTTCATTGCAGCATCAAGTTTTTCATACCAGCTTTCGTTTGTGGTATGCAGATGAAAACCAAAATAAATTTCAGGAAACTGGGCATATATTGTTGAATAAACTTCAGCAATTATTTCAGGATTTGCGATATTAGTAATGTCCGACAATGAAATAATTTTAATTCCTAATTGCCTGAGTTTTTCAATTTGCTGAATTACCAAATCGATATTCCATATGTCTCCGTACGGATTTCCGAACGCCATTGTAATATAAACAATCAAAGTTTTGTTTTTGGAAAGACAAATTTCCTGAAGCTCTGCAACAGTTCTATTAGATTTTTCGATATTTGAATTTATATTCTTCTGCAAAAAAGTTGGGGATATGGAAGAAGGAAAGCCAAGAAAATCAATGATGTCATACTTACAAGCCTGTATTGCTCCCCGTCCATTTCCAACAATAGCCATCAACTTGGTTTTTGAATTCGATTTTTTAAGGAGCTGAGTTACCAGATTGGTATCAGCAAGTTGCGGAATTGCCTTAGGCGAAACAAAACTCCCAAAATCAATAATATCGAAACCAACCTCCAATAATGAATTAATATATTTTGCTTTCATTTCTGTAGGAATAAATTCTTTTATTCCTTGCATTGCATCACGAGGCGATTCTATAATCTTTATCATTTTTCTAAAAAAGTGTAAAAATACCAAATTATATTGATTGAGTTTTATTGTAATTTTTGAATCCAAAAATTTAATTTAATACAAAATTTGTCTATTTTTGCAGCCAATGGTATAAAAGTTCGAAACGTTGAACTGTAATGAAAAGGGAATCAGGTGAAAATCCTGAACAGTACCCGCTGCTGTAATCTCATAAAAGTTTTTGGAACATATAGCCACTGTCAAAAAAAATCCTTGATGGGAAGGCTTTCAAAAACCGAGTAAGTCAGAAGACCTGCCATTAGGCTTTGGAATTATCTTTACGATGAAGATCTGATAACATAAGATATTTCTTAAAAAAGCCTAAGTATTATTCAAAAGCTTTCGGGTAAAAAGCTGAGGATATCTCCAATTGTATCCTTCCAAAACTCCCGTGGCTTACGAATATTGGTTGTTAATTTTTTATTTAACCAATAATAGTAAGATTATGAAAATCAATTATTTTTTAAAAAGTTTATTCGCATTAATTTTGATGCTGTCATCGTTTTGTACGATTTCGCAATTTGCTGCTTCCGATGTTGAATTTTGGGTAGGCTCCGGTTCAAATCAAGCAATTTTTGTGATAGATTTCAACGATAGCACAAACAACGAAAGTTATGCCTGGGGATTCAGGTTTGATGGGACGAGTACAGGTGAAGAGGCTATAAATAGCATTGTTTCTGCCGACAATAATCTTTCGGCAAATATTGTAGGTGGTTTCATCAACGACCTTGCTTACCAATCTCATAGCGGTTTTTACGAAAATCCAAACTATTGGAGTACCTGGTCAGGAACCAGTTCTGCAGACTGGACAATGAACATGGGCATGGGGAGCACAATTAACAATAACGACTGGTTTGGCTGTTCTTATACAGATTTTGATCCTGCAATTGAACCAGGGGAACCTATTGCAGCCCAAAGCTCAACTTCAATTAGCAATGTTGATTTTCAAAATCGTATAGCTTATCCAAATCCTTGTAGAAGTAATTTTAATATTTCAGAAACTATCGAAAATTTTGAAAAAATTGAAATTTCAAATATTTCTGGAAAAATTGTAAAAACATTCAAGACTAAAACACTTGATGTTTCAAATTTGAAAAATGGAGTGTACTTCGTAAAAATAATTTCGAAAAATGAAGTAATTGTTACAAAAATTATAAAAAAATAGAAATACTGGGCATTTTCAACTTACAATTTAGCCATTTCAGTTTTCAATTTCAAACGAATTCCATAGACTATCATTAGATGTTTTAGCACAAATATTTACTTCTTCTTTTGAAACAGGATGAATAAATGAAATTCTCCGAGCATGCAGATTTATACTACCATCTGGATTTGTTCGAGGAAATCCATATTTAATGTCGCCTCGAATTGGGCAATTTATTTTTGCAAGTTGAGCCCTGATTTGATGGTGTCTTCCGGTTTTCAATTCTATTTCAAGAAGGAAATAATTTTTAGAAACCCCAATTGTTTGATAATATAGAATTGCTAATTTCGACTCTGGAATGTTCTTATCGTATGCAAATGATTTATTTTTTTTGGTATCCCTTTTCAAATAATGAGTTAGCGTTCCAGACTCAATTTCAGGTTTGTTTTTAACAATTGCCCAATAGTATTTCTTTACTTCATGGTCCTTAAACATTCGATTCAAGCGTGAAAGTGCTTTGCTGGTTTTTGCAAACAATACAATTCCGCTCACCGGGCGGTCAATTCTATGAACTACTCCAACAAAAACATTTCCTGGTTTGGAATATTTCTTTTTCAAAAATGCTTTAACATTTTCTGACAAAGGAGTATCGCCGGTTTTATCGCCCTGTACAATTTCCTTTGCCTTTTTGTTAACTACTATTATGTGATTGTCTTCGTATAAAACCATTTTACTTACTGATGACAGGAGATTGTTTTAATTTTACATTCATGGTATTTTGAACGATTTCAATTAGAAATTATTCCTCCTCCGATGACATCGTTTCCATCATAAAAAACAGCAGATTGCCCAGGTGTTATTGCTGATACGTCTTCATAAAACTCTACTTTTAGCCTGTCTCCTACTCTACTTATTCTCGACAATGTTTCTTTGCTTCTATGCCTGATTTTTGTTTTCACTTCAAACTCATTCGGAAATTCATCAAACTTCATAAAATTCAATTTAGAAACCCACATTTCTTTTGAGTTTAATTCGTCTTTAGTGCCTAATTCAATTGTATTTGATTCCGAAATTATTTTCACTACATAGAGCGGATGTCCTACTGCAATATTTAAACCTTTTCGTTGCCCAATTGTATAAAACGGATAGCCATAGTGCTTTCCAAGAAATTTCCCATCAGTCAAAACAAAGTTGCCTTGTCCTACTCTTTTTTCAAGTCCTTCTACTTTTCTTTTCAAAAATCCACGATAATCATTATCAGGAACAAAACATATTTCGAAGCTTTCACTTTTTGTGGCTAACTCTTTAAAACCATTTTCAATAGCTATTTGCCTAATTTCTTCTTTTTCGAAATCGCCAAGAGGCAAAATAGTTCTTTTCAGGTTTTCTTGCGTTAAGCCCCACAAAACATATGATTGGTCTTTGTTATTATCTTTACCTTTAGAAATAAAATATCTGCCGCTTTCATTTTTCACTTTTGCATAATGCCCGGTGGCAATATAATCGCAAGACAATTTATCGGCCTTTTTTAGTAGAGCATCCCATTTTATATATGTATTACATAAAACACAAGGATTTGGAGTTCTTCCTGCAAGATATTCATCTACAAAATTTTCGATAATTAAATTCCCAAATTCGTTTCTAACATCGAAAATATAATGTGGAAAACCAAGGCTAACTGCAAGATTTCGAGCATCATTTATAGAATCGAGGCTGCAACATCCGGTTTCTTTTTTAGAACCTCCCGAGCTTGTATAATCCCAGGTTTTTAAAGTAATACCAACAATATCATAATTTTGTTTATGTAGCATCATAGCAGTGATAGCACTATCAATACCACCGCTCATTGCTACTAAAACTCTTGGTTTTTTTTTCATTAATTACTTAATTTCCAAATGATATGGTAGGCGAGCTTGCACACCTTCCATATTTAAAATTGATTCGATTTGATGGTAATACTCGTAGGATTTTCCAAATTTGTTTTTCAAGAACATATTGGCTGTTTGGCCTGTAATTTCTTTCAACAATTGATCAAATGGGTCTTGTTGTTCAGGTAGCTCAACTATTCTGAATTTTTCAAGATTTGCAGCATTTTTTGCAATTTCTACTGCGTCCTGCAAACCACCGAACTCATCAATCAAGCCAATTTCTTTTGCATTAATTCCACTCCAAACTCTACCTTGCCCTATATTATCAACCTCCTCCCAGGTCATATTTCTTCCATCGCTAACATGATTTACAAAAACATCGTAAATTTCCTCTATACTCTCCTGAATTACCGCTCTTTCTTTATCTTTCAATTTACGAGTAAATGAGCCAATATCGGAATATTCGTTAGTAGTAACTCTATCCACTGTAATTCCTAATTTGTCGTTTAGGAATTTTTCCGAATTAAGCAATAAGCCAAAAACTCCAATTGAGCCTGTAATTGTATTTGGGTCAGCAATAATCTTATCAGCCGGACATGCAATATAATATCCTCCTGAAGCAGCAACTCCACCCATCGAAACTATTACCGGTTTTGCTTGCTTTGCCAAACTCACTTCACGCCAAATTATTTCTGAAGCCAAAGCACTTCCACCTGGAGAATTAATTCTAAGAACAATAGCTTTTATAGAACTATCTTTTCTTGCTTTTCTGATAGTTTCGGATAAGCCGGCAGAACCAATCTGATCGTCTCCACCTGAGCCCATAACAATTTCGCCAGAGGCATAAATTATTGCGAGCTTTTCTTTTGCAAATCCTTTATATTCACGCTTTGCAGGTGTTTTTGAATATTTATTTAAGCCTATCAATCTAATGCTTTTTTTAGCACCGATATCTGCTAATTTCTTCAATTCTTCGCTTAGTTCATCGCGATATTTCATACCATCAATAATTTTATTTTCTTCTGCTGTTTCACCATTTCTTATTGTCAAATTATTGGCATATGAATTTAAATCTTCAATAGAAATTTGTCTTTCAGAAGATATCCCTTCGACTATATCATCCCAAATTGAATTAATAATTTTTTCTGTTTGCAAACGATTTTCATTGCTCATTTTGTCGAGCATGAATGGTTCAACGGCAGCTTTAAATTTTCCATGTCGGATTATTTGCGGCTCTAATCCAAGTTTTTCTAAAGCACCTTTAAAAAATAACTGCTCAGATCCAATTCCCTTATACTCAATAATTCCTTGCGGATTCATGTAAATTTTGTCTGAAACAGAAGCCAGATAATACGAACTTTGTGAATAATAATCAGCATAAGCATAAATAAATTTTTCAGATTCCTTAAAATCAATCAGGGCATTTCTTATTTCTTCAATATTTGCAATATTTGTTTGTATTTGCGAAATATCAAGCAAAATTCCTTTTATCCTTTCATCTGCTTTAGCTTTTTGAATATTTTTCAAAATATCGTTTAGTCCGAGACTATTTATTTTCTCAAACTTCTCTAAATCAAATGTTTCTAATGGATTGTTACTAGTTCGTTCCTTAATTGGATAATCTAATTTTATATGTAAAATTGATTTTTTCTTTACATGAACTACTTCTTCTTTTGGCATCAATGATGCAACTATTCCCATGAAAATAAAAAACACTAAAAATGTTGTGATGATAAATCCAACAATTGTTGCTAATGTATATTTCAAAAACGATTTCATAAAATATTAGAATTTAATTGGTTAATAAATAATAATTAAAAATGTAAAACTGCAAAATTAACTGTTTATTTAAGAAAAAATTTCTTTTTGCAAAAAACATCTATTTGTTGGTCAATTCTAAAATTGTTTTTACAAGCCAAACTTTGCAAATATTTTCTCTAATTCTTCCTGTTTGAAAGGCTTGCTAATATATTCATCCATCCCAACATCAAGGCATTTTTCTCTGTCTCCTTTAATGGCGTTTGCTGTTACCGCAACAATTAATACCGGATTTTTTTCATCGCGTTCCTGCTCTATCAAACGAATAATTTTAGTAGCTTCAAGTCCGTCTTTCTCAGGCATATGAATATCCATTAAAATAATATCATATTTATTCTTCTTGAACATTTCGATGGCAATTTCGCCATTATCGGCAATCTTTGGTATTTGATTCATCTTGCCCAAAGTTATTGTTGCAACTCTCTGATTTATAAGATTATCTTCGGCATACAATATTTTAATAGCTTTTTTCTTTTTGCTTTCTTTTTCAATATTATCTTCAGATGTATTGATCATATCTGCTTTTTTCATGCTAATTATTTCAGTCATAACCTTATATAACTGATTGATTTTTATAGGTTTGCTTAAAGAAGCAGCAAAACCTTTTTCCTTGATTTCTTTTTTCGTAAGCAGATTGCATACAGAGGTAAGAAGTATTAGATGAGTTTCGTCAACCAAATCGTACTCTTTTAGTTTTTGAGCAAGTTGAAGGCCATCCATATCAGGCAACTGACAATCCATCAAAACTATATCAAATTTACTTTTTGCCTGTTTTTTCATCTCTATAATTTCAATCGCTTCCATTGGATTATCAACAGTTTGATATATGCAGTTTTTGTACTCAAGGTATTTGCTGAAAATTTTAAGATTCGTTTTATTATTATCTACAATTAATACCTCAAGTTTTTCTAATTTTTCAAAAGAGTTTTCTTCAGAAATGGATTCTTTGTCAGATATATCTAAGAGTACTGTAAACCAAAATGTTGAACCTTCTCCCTCCTCACTTTTTACATCAATTTCGCCACCCATTCTTTCTACAAGTTTCCGAGAAATTACTAAACCTAAACCTGTACCACCGTACTTTCTGGTTGTTGAAATATCGACCTGAGAAAAAGATTTGAACAATTTGTCTTGGTTTTTACGAGAAATTCCAATTCCACTATCCTTTATTTTAAAAAGTAGTTTTACACTCTTTTCTCCCAAATCAACTAAATCGCATGAAATAAGAATTTCTCCTATGGAGGTAAATTTTATTGCATTATTTATTAAATTTATAATTACTTGTTTTAATCTGACAGGATCGCCGCAAATAACTTTTGGAATTTTTGGATCAATAAAAGTTATTAGCGGAAGATTTTTGCTTGAGGCTTTCAAAGCAAGCAAGTCGCAAATTTCTTCAACTACTTTATTAACTGAAAAATCAATGTGCTCCAATTCAATTTTATCTGCTTCTACTTTCGAAAAATCTAAAATATCATTTATAATATCGATTAAATTATCGGCTGAATTTATAATTATATCTACGTATTCTTTTTGCTCCTCTTGAAGCTCGCTTTGTTTAAGGATATCTGCCATGCCAATAATTCCATTCATTGGTGTGCGAATTTCGTGAGACATATTTGCAAGAAATAAGCTTTTAGTTTTGTTAGCATTCTCTGCCCTTTCCCTTTCCTCGACAAGACAATCGTTAGTTGTCATCAGTTCTTCGTGATATTGTTGTAAATTTTCATTTGTAGTTTTCAGTTCTTCTTCATGTTGTTCGAGCTCAACATTTTTAATTTGTATTAAATTATATTGCTTTCTAGAATAATATCTAAAAAAAACTGTAGCAGAAATGCCAAGTATAAAAGCAATTATATGCACAATTATCAAATTTCTTTTTCCGTCTTTTAATATCTCAAAATGACTTTCAGCATTTGTTGTTACGCTAATACCACCTCTAATTTCTCCCAATTTATAGCCTTCGTGCTCGTGACATTTCAAACAGCTTTTTTGAACAAAAAGTGGGCTAATATATCTGAAAAATTTTGCAGAGTCGTTTTCGATAAGTTCCATGAAATTATCACCTTTTTTTTGGAAAGTTTTTAGTCCTTTTTTTTCCCAATCGTCAGCTATATTTATTGGATTTGTTGGGTCCAGACTAATTACTCTGAAATGTGTACCTTTCTTTGAGTTAGCTATATCGGAAAGTTGCCTGAACATAAAAGCAGGGTGAACCAATGTAAGATTCAATCCTAAAGAGTCAATCGAAATATCTCTATTTGGAACTTTCAGATACTCGTTTGGTTGCGATTTTTCGGTAATTGGAACATATACACCTCCATGGCTCTGATTCCAAACTTTTGTAGTCATTACCATATCAATGAAAGTTTTAGCTTCTTTAACTACTATTCTATCAGTACTTTTCCGTAATGTACCGATATTCCAAAAAAGAGATACAGCAATAACCGCTGTCCACAAAATCGTTTGAATCAAATAAAAATATTTATTCCTCATATCTTTTTTTTTACCATTCAAAAATACTAAGAAATATTGTAAAAACAAGGGTTTCTATGTTTTCATCAGATTGTTTTAGTAACATACCAAAAGTTGGTGGAATATTTTGAGTCATTTATGGCGACTTCTAAAAATGTAATACTTTGATATTTAAATCCCATAAGTTTATAATTTCAGTAGAAAGATATTCAACAAATAAATTATTTATATATTTGAACTGAAAAAATATTTAAATATGAACAGCTTGAACGGTACAAATTCTGGGCAAACATTTGGAATAATTGGTTTTATCTTTGCAGTATTAGCTTTTATTTTTGCTTTTATCCCTTGTATTGGAATAATAGCAATCTTACCTGGTATTTTTGCAATCATTTTTAGCGCATTAGGACTTGTGCAAGCTAACAAATCTAATAGTCCTAAAGGACTGATAATTGCTGCTTTAGTAATTTCGATAGTTTCGGTAATAGTAGCTAGTATTTGGGGACTATTTTTCATTAGGGTTGCAAACGAAAGGGATTTCATTATTCAGCACGAAAATGTAAATTTCAAAAAAGAGGACTTAGGTAATATAGATGAACTTGACGAACTTGCAAAAAATCTTGAGGACAAACTCGATTCCATAGATCTCGACGAAATCAATATTACAATCGATGGCAACAAACTCACGATGGAGGAAAAAGAAAAATTAAAAGAAAGTGCGAAAAAAGCAACTAATGAAATTAAAAATTCTGTAAAAGAGTTTGTAAAAGATGTTCAAGAAATTGATGAGAAAAAAAATGAATGAGAAAAAAAATAAGAAGACTGGAAAAACAAATTGAACAAAAAATGTAGAAATCGGCACATTGTAATAAGTTCAAATACATTTTGTTTAATATTAAAAAATTTCACCATTTTCAATTGACTTCAAATAAAAATCTCTCAAAACGAAACTATCATATTGTAAATCTAATTTTCACTGCGATAATTTCATTTGTGTTTGTTTATTCAGCAATTTTTTCTCCCGATAAAAATAATTACCCTGTAATATGTTTCCATGAAAAAATCACTGGAGAGCCTTGCTCAAGCTGTGGTTTGTCTCATAGTTTCAGCGAAATTGTACAAGGAAATATTGAGAATGCAAGACATTATAACAAAAATGGAATTCTAATATTTTCATTTTTCTTAATACAATTCTTCGGAAGAATAATCGCTTCAACACTTATAAAATGGAATTTAATAAGTTTGAAAGTTCTTGTAATTTTTGATAGTACATTTTCATTCCTGCTTTTTCTGTTTTGTTTCAAAAACTTATTTGTATTTTGGTAGCGAAAAAATTGTTGGTTATGAAAAATATTGTTCAGTTGATTTTTATTGCAGTTGCCATGTTCTTGCTTTCATGTTCTCGAAATCTTGAGAAAAGAATAATTAACACCTACTCTAATGGTTTGCCAAAATATGTAGAATTCTATGAAACTACAGATACAACAAAAAATCTGGTTAAACATATTAGATTTTACCAAAATGGAGAAAAAGAAGAAGAGGGAGAATTTGAAAACAATTTGAAACACGGAAAATGGACCTATTGGTACGAAAATGGAAATGTATGGAGCAGAGGCTATTTCAAAAATGGTTTAAGAGATGGCGAAACTACCGTATATTTTGAGAACGGACAAAAGCAATACTCAGGCTTCTATACAGATAGCAAATCGGATAAAAAATGGACATTCTGGAATTCTGATGGAAAAAGAGTCAAAGAAGTTTTTTTTGATAAAGGTAAGATTTTGGAAGAAAAAGAGTTTTAGTGTATTATGAGTTTTGAGTTATGAAGAAAAAGATACTACTGTATTTATTATTATTCAATTGTTTTTGGGGATATTCGCAAAACGAGGGTAATATCTGGTATTTTGGCAAAAATGCAGGTCTTGATTTCAATTCTGGATTCCCTACTGCCCTTACGGACGGACAGATAAGTTCACATGGTGGTAGTTCTTGCATTTCTGATGCAAATGGCGATTTGCTTTTCTATTCTGACGGAATGACTATTTGGGATAAAAATCATAATATCATGCCGAATGGAAGCGGATTAATGGGTCATGCGTCAGCAACACAGTCGAGCATTATAGTCCCGAAACCCGGCTCGTCAAATATTTATTATATTTTAACAAACGATGTTTACAATAGCTCAAACGGCTTAAGATATTCTGAAATTGACATGAATTTAAATGGAGGATTGGGCGATATTACCAGCACAAAAAATATTTTGCTCATTTCACCAACCACCGAAAAGCTTACGGCAATAAAACATAACAATGGTACAGATTTTTGGGTAATTACACACGAAAGAAATACAAATATTTTTTACTCATTTAAGGTTGGTTCAAATGGAATTAATCCGGCAATAACCAGCGCTGTTGGCATCAATCATACTGGAACAAATAATTATTCCGATATTAGCATTGGGCAGATGAAAGCCTCGCCGGATGGTACTAAACTTGCCATAGCCACTTCTGCATTCGGAAATACCTTCGAATTGTTCGACCTAAACAGCACAACTGGTGAAATATCGAATCCTATCACATTGCAATCTCCAACATATACATATCCTTATGGCATTGAATTTTCGCCAGACGGAACAAAATTTTATATTGGTACATACGATGGTAATAATAAGATCTATCAACTTGATTTGCAGGCAGGCTCAGTTAGTAATATCCTAAATTCCAGTACTTTGATAGGAGAATCTTTAAGTGGAAATATCGGAGCCTTACAAATTGGTCCAAACAGTAAAATTTATGTTGCAAGAATGAATAGCTACTATCTCGGTGTGATAAATAATCCTAATATTTTAGGAACTGCATGCAATTATTTGGATGACGGAATTTATCTATCAGGTGAAAAAAGCAGAAAAGGCTTACCAAATTTTATTCAATCATTTTTTAATTACCCTCGCTTCACTTTCGAGAATATTTGTTTTGGCGATTCAACTTTTTTCTTCATATCAGATGTTTCAAACGTAATTTCGGTTTTATGGAATTTCGGAGACCCTGCATCAGGATCCGCAAATACCTCAACACTTTTTGAACCATTTCATGTTTTCAGTGCTCCCGGGCAATTTTCAGTAACATTGATAAGAAATTTTGACAACTCTTCGGACACTGTATTTCAATTAATTAGCATATTGCCGGCTCCCAACCTCAATATTGGAAACGATACTTTATTATGCCCGGGCGAAGATATTACTTTTGAATTATTAGAAACTTACGAATCGGTTGTTTGGGACAATGGAACCGGAAGTAGTACATATTATACAGCAACAGCCGGAACTTATTGGGTAGCAGTTTCGGATAGTAATAATTGCTATTCTACCGACACAGTTGTTATCGAATTTATTCAAATTCCAACAGTCGAACTTGGCAATGATACTGTTATATGCGAATCAGAAACATTTTTTATCGAAGTCCAAAATCCGGGCTTAGAATATATTTGGTCAACAGGTGCAACTACTCAAAGCATTTCAGTGCAAACTGAAAATACATATTTTGTGAGCGTTTCAAATAGGTGTGGCGAAGCTATCGACTCTGTTTCTCTTGAAGTTATTCCTGCTTTTACTATCGAACTTGGTGAAGACCAAACTATCTGTTTTGGCGATGAAATAGAAATTAACGCAGGATTTGTCGAGAATGCTGATTATATTTGGTCAAATGGAGAAATAAATTACTTGATAACTGCAAACTCATCGGGTGTATATTCAGTAACGGTAGAAGATGCATGTCTTTCTTTATCAGATTCTATTTTGGTAAATGTAATTGATATCGTAAGTGTAGATTTGAGAAATGATACAGGAATTTGTTTAGGAAGTTCTGCAATGCTTTTTGCTAACAGCGAGAACGCAAACAGTATATATTGGTCAACCGGAGATACCACCCAGTCTATTTCAGTGAGTATGACCGGTACCTATACTGTTATTGGGATGAACGAATGTTTTGAAGCAAGCGACACCTTCAATTTAACAGTTTATGCTTCACCGTTGATAGAATTGGGAGAAGACATTACAATTTTCGACGATGAAAGCTTTACATTAAATGAAAATGGTTTAACAAATCTTTCGTATGTATGGAATCCGGGTACAGGACTTGATGATCCTTACGCAATTAGCCCAGTTGCATCGCCATCGTCCACAACGGACTATAATGTTGTGGTTACAGATGAGTTTGGTTGTGAAAAAAGCGACCAAATAACAATTATCGTTGTTGAACGTCCCTTACCTGATATTGAGATATATAATACCTTTACACCAAACGGCGATGGAGTAAACGACACTTGGTATATTGAAAATATTGAAGCATATGTGAATTGCACTCTCGAAATTTATAATCGTAACGGAAACGAAATTTATAGAGCAATAAACTACCAAAACGATTGGGATGGCAAATATAAAAACAAAGATTGTCCGGCTGCAACATACATATATATTTTAGACTTAGGAGTTCCTAATGAAGAATTGAGAAAAGGAACAGTTACAATTATCAGATAATGAAAAAAACATATTTACTTTATTTATTTTTATTAATCTCAAATATTTCGTTGAGTCAACAATTGCCGCAATTTAGCCAACGAATGATCGATGTTTTGCAATATAATCCTGCATATGCAGGTAGCAAAATGAATCCTGAACTTATTATGCACTACAGAAATCAATGGGTAGGTTTTGAAAATGCACCAACCACAAAATCTGTAAGTATTCATGGCAAAATAAACAGGCTGATGGGCTTGGGAGCCTATATAATTGGCGATGCTATTGGGCCAAGCAAGACTTTAAGCCTGAACCTTTCTTACGCTCATCATATAAATTTCGATGCTTTTGCTTTATCTTTTGGTTTGGGTGGGAATTTTCTACGATATGGAATTGATGGAAGAGAAATTTCCATTCACGAACAAAACGACAATGCCGTATCATTAACTTCTGCTGATAATGTTTGGAAACCCGACATATCATTCGGCACATATATTCATGGAAGCAGTTTCTATTTTGGAATTTCTGCCGTTCAGTTATTAAAATCCAAGATTAAAATTTTCATGGATGAAAACAAAGAAGGATTAATCCCTCTTTCAAGGCATTATTACATTACAGCCGGTTATATGCACAATATTCTAACAATCGAAATTGAACCTTCTTTTATGTTCTATAAAGCTCCTGGTAGTCCTTCCCAATTAGATTTTAATTTGAATGTAAAATTTATGGATAATTACCTCACTGGTATTTCGTACAGATATGACGATTCAATAATAATTCTGCTGGGAGCCCGATTTTTCGAAAAATATAAAATAGCATATTCATATGATCTCGTTATTTCTCCCCTGAGAAAACACAATAGTGGTTCTCATGAAATTATTCTTTCATACAAACTACCAAATACTAAAAAATATAACAGGTATAAGCACGAATATCAATACGATTTCAATCCGAAAACTAAGAAGTGGCGCGAGCGTTGGTAAGAGCCCGACTCGGTAGGTTTAGCTTGCTTTTATGTTCTTGGGTGTTACACAGATTTTCTTCATATACGTCTATTTCAGTGTTGGCAAGACATACTTTTTTGCAATTTTGGACAAGCGTTGGCTTGTGTGAATTGCAAATGTGTATGGCTTTTCACTATCATAATTAATTCAATAATATTTGTTCAATTTCCTTACTCGCTTCTTTCAATGCCTCTTCCGTTTTATCTTTTAACTTTTGTGCTTGTTCTCTTATTTCTGAAATATGCTCGGCTATTTCTTTTTGCTTTTCAATTTTTGGCAATGGTATTATTTGATTAAAATAGTTCGACATTATTAAATTTCTAATCCCATTTGTTTGACTTTGCATTGCATCAGTTAATTTTATATTATGGACTGTTTTCAAGAAACAGAACAAATACTCAGAATTGATTTTTAAATTATCAACCCTAATTTTATGAATAAAATTACTGTATCCTATTTGATGTGTTTTTAAAATATTTTTTGTTATAATTGAAATCCTGCCAACTGGTTGGTCTGGGCTTCCTCCTGACTTTTCAATTAACAAATCATTTACCTGAATATCAATTTTTTCTAATTTGTCAGAATTTATTAAACGATATTTTACACGTGAATTGTCAAGATTAAGATTATACAAATTATCAAATTCAGTTGCTCTAATAACTAAGCATCGTTTGTAATCAACTAATTCTACTTTTTCGTCTTTTCCCCAATCACCTGCTACACTATGAGCAACTAATTCTTTTAATTTTACTTTATTAAAAGCAGTTCCTTTAATTGCATTTCTTATTGCTTGTGTATTATTATCATACAGTTTAGGGTCAAACCTACCACCCGAAATTTCTTTTAATGAAACCGTAAACATTCTATTATCCAAAGTATTTTCAGGTGGTTCAGGTAAATTTATTCCTAACTCCCCAAGCAAATAATCATCAATACTTGATAAAAGTTTTTTGGCTTCGGCTTCGTTTCGTTTTTTCTGTTGAATATAGTTTGAATATAATTCAATAACTTTATTTTGAATTTCTTGGGCAGGAAAAGGTATTTTTAAATCACGAATAGCTTCTTGTGATAAACTACCCATAATTGCACCTATTTTATTTTTATCAAATTGTGCTTGTCCAATTTCAGAGTTAAAAAATATTTCAAGAAACTTTGGATTAATAGTATTATCTAA
>JABHKC010000082.1 GCA_018692315.1 Bacteroidota bacterium
AATTTCACTTAACAAAACCAAACTATCCAACTCGCTATAATCATACTGATATAATCCATCTTCGCCTATCATCATGGCAATATTGTTGTATGGGATTATGTCGTAGGCATTTATGCCCGGGTAGCTTGCAATCAAATGCTGGTCAATTTCGTATGGAGGATTGCTGGCATCATAAATTTTCAGGCCTGCATCGCCATCGCAAATAAATAAAGTTCCATTATCGATTCCCAGACCAAAGGGATTGTACATTTCGTAAGTTTCTTCCAAAACAGGCATATACAAATCGCTAATATTGATAACATCTAATTGATTTGAAAAACCTCCACAACGATTTCCTGAATGCAAAGTTACATATGCGTAATCTCCTGCAACAACCACCGGATCGCAACTTGTAAAATGTGTAATTTCGGAAATAAAACTTGGAGAGGCAGCATTTTGCAAATCATAAATTATCATTCCTGTAGTTGATCCTATAAATAGTTTATCTTCGAGAACAAACAAAGTTTCAATATCTCTTTCGACAGCAACTTTGGTTTCGGACATAGGATTTGTGGGCTCATCGATAGCAACTAACAAAATGTCCGATTGGTTTATAGTATATAAATAATTTTCGAAAATTGTGAAACGTGCCATCGAGCCAGCAACTCCAACACTTGCCTGATTGTCGCCACCTCCGGAATAATTTGCTTCAGTAGCATCCATCAACATGATTTCTTTTCCTCCGAACCAATTTCCATCAACTTCTTGTGTTTCTGTAACTTCCTTTGTCTCCCAATCGACAATCACACCCTTTTGGTCGTCTATTTGTGCCAGCGGATATTCCCAATCGTATTCGGGCATTGCGTAGATAAAAATTTCTTCAATTCTCGCTACTTCATGAATATTCGAAAAATCGGAAATATCTATTGCAACCAAATCTATATAACTGTCGGCAAAAAGAATGTTGTCTTTAATGGCAATGTCAATATTCCCTGGAATTTCAATAAATGCAATTATCTCTGGATTTGAAACATCAGAATTATCAATAATATGAATTCCTTTAAAAATATCATTTATAAACAAATAGTTGTCTTTGAAATAAATCTTTCCAGGATTAACAAGAGTTTGTTCATCCACAGATTTAACTGCACTGCGTAGTTCTTCATAAGAAAGATACTTTGGGACATTAGCCATAAAAGTTCGTTCTTCGAAAATGCCATTTTTGCAGGCAAAAAATAGAATAATTAGGGTTAAAATTAAAATGGGCTTAATAAATTTAAAAATACTTTTTTCCATGACAAAAAATTATTAATATTGTTACAAAATTTTTATAAAGTTAAAAAAAATAAATTAATTCTTAATTATTAAGATTATGAACAAAAAATATTTGAGTATAGTACCGGTATTATTATTTATTTCCTTACTTCTTCCTTTATTAAGTCATGCTCAAACTGAGATAGAAGATGTTCTTTATTTAAAAAATGGCGGAGTGATTAGAGGACAAATAATTGAACACAAAATTAACGAGCATGTCAAAATAAAATGCTCTGATAGAAATATTTGGGTTTTCGAGCAAAGCGAAATAGATAGAATCGCTAAAGAAGAAATTCCTAAACTTCAAAAATATAAAGTAAAAGATAAGGGCTATGTTAACAATACTGATTTTGGATTGCTAATTAATAATAATGATTATTTCGAAGTTCCATTAAACTTTTTGATGGTGAATGCCTACAAATTTCCGTTCAACACAACTCTGGGAATTGGGACAGGTATCGAACGTTTCAATTTTCCTGTGATACCACTATTTTTAGATGCAAAATATTATGTTTTCGATAAGAAAGTTAGCCCCGTCTTTATGTTGCAAAGTGGTTATTCTTTTTCGTTCGAGAAAGATCGAGACGATTTTGAAACAAAAGGAGGATATATGTTCAATTTAGGTTGCGGAGTGCGTGTTTTCACATCAAATTCAACAGCTTGGCTATTTAGCATATCATATATGTATCAGGAATTGGAAACTATAGAAAATTATTATTGGGACAATAGTGAGATAAAAACCAAATATTTCTTAAATAGTATAAATATTCGCATAGGATTTTATTTCCAATAAATTCGAATTTCAGCTCAAATTCCTTATAATTCCATTTACATTTTTACTTTTGCAAAAAATGTAATTTGAATATGATTATTCATAATGATTTGAATAAATTTTTTGCAAAGAATCCTGTTGTTTCAGTAGGGATGTTCGATGGCGTGCACATTGGTCATATGCACATTGTGGATCGTTTGCGGCAGATTGCAACAGAAATTCAGGGCGAAACAGTTTTGATTACTTTTTCTCCACATCCACGATTGTTTTTTAATCCTCACGACAAAAACCTGCAACTTTTAAATTCATTCGATGAAAAAATTGAGCTTATAGAAAAATCTGGACTTGATCATTTACTTATTATTCCTTTCACTGCTGATTTTGCGAATTTAACTTCCTGCCAATTTATAGAAAATATTTTAGTGAAAAAACTAAGAATAAGTCAACTGATTGTAGGATATAATCACAGGTTCGGGAAAAATAGGGAGGGCAATTTTCAAAACCTTGAAAAATGTGCTTCAATTTTTAATTTTAGAATTGAGAAACTCGGAGAAATTAAAATCGAAAACGAAACTATTAGTTCAACACTTATTCGGCAAACTTTAAAAAGCGGAGATCTTAGCCGTGCAAAAAAATATTTGAACTACAGATATTTCATAAATGGCACAGTTACCGATGGACATAAAATTGGCAGAAAATTGGGCTTTCCAACTGCAAATATCAAAATTGACGATGAAAATAAATTATTACCTGAAAATGGAGTTTATGCAGTTGAAGCATTTCTTGAGGGAAAAAAATATTTCGGAATGTTAAATATTGGAACTCGCCCTACTTTTTCAAAAAATGAGCAAATCAAAACTATAGAAGTTCATATATTCAATTTTCGTGAAAATATTTACATGAAGAAAATAAAACTGATTTTTATTGAAAAAATAAGAAACGAAAAAAGATTTGAGGACTCAAAACAATTGATAGTGCAATTAGAAAAGGATAGAAAATCTGTTATTCAAATTTTAAATAATTAGTTTGCTTAAATAATCAATTTCAAGAAATGAAATACGCTAAGTTTACAAAATATATTATATGGATTTTACTAATCATTTATCTGATATTAATTTGGCAATTAGTCAGATTTGAAAGTAGCAATCCAAATTCTAACATCAAAAACATTTATGATGGCCTGTGGTATTCGGTAATTACGCTTACAACTGTAGGCTACGGCGATTTTTATCCGGTAACTCCTGCAGGAAAAATTCTTGGGCTCATTATTGTTTTGAGCAGTTTGGGCTTGTTGGGCTATTTAATTGGAAATTTAACAAATAAAATCAGGAACTATATGGAAAGTAAAAAACATGGGCATTTTGGTGTCGATTTTGAAAATCACTTCATTATTTTTGCTTGGGATAGATTTGGGCATTTAGTTACAGATCAAATAATTAAAGCTCAAAAGAAAGTCGCAATTGTTACAAACAATAAAAATGATGTAGAAACTATATATGAGCTTTTTGGAAGAGAAAAAGTTTTCGTTTTTTATTCTGATTATGACAACTTCGAGGCATTCAAAAAAATAAATATAGAAAAAGCCTCTTCGGTTTTTATAAATTTTACTGACGATACCGAAACATTGGTTCAGGTAATAAATCTGAAAAAGTTTTATTCAAACATTAAGTTTGTTGTTTCTCTTGACAAGCCCGATTTGAAAGAAACTTATCATGCTATCGGTGTAACTTATGCGATTTCTAAAAACGAAATTGCTTCAAAACTTGTAGCAAGCTATATTTTCGAACCTGATGTGGCACACATTACCGAAGATTTAATGGCAACCACTATTGACAAAGACGACTATGATATTCAGGAATATAAAGTAACCACAGGAAACCCGTACCTGAATCATGACTATTTACAATCGTTCATCGACCTGAAAAAAACCTACGACTGCGTGATGATTGGAATAAGCAAATATAACTCTGGGAATCGAGAATTATTAAAAAACCCTACTGAAGGAGTAAATATTGAGCAAAACGATTATCTGATAATCATGTCGAACGGAAACACAAAAAAGATGATCGAAGCATCATTTGGGATAAAGGAAGGTAGAAGTGATTGAGATTTTTTGTTATGAATTTTTATTTGAGGAGCATTAAATCTGGAGCTGATTTGTTTTCATAAAATTCACCATTTTGCCAAATTGTTTCTCCAAAAGGAATATTACTTTTAAACAAGCAAATATTTATTTGTCATAAATGTATCCTATTTTCCGACATGGCAAACTCCACATGAGCTTTGATTATGCCCTTTCACATGAGCTCCTTGCTCTTTATCGTACATAAATAATCATAGTCTAAATTGCGACTTTTTTCAATATGACCCTCGCAATACTGATGATCATTATCTTACAAGAAAGCCGTTTAGAATAACATTTGATAACCAAAATTATCATAACAATTTCCAATATAGTGGCTTTTACCACAACTTCTTCAGGGGTAGTGTACGCTATTTTGAAATTAGTGCAGCAGTTCCAAAACTCGAATCGGAACAGTGAAAAATTGCGTTTATAGCTATGAGCAATTAATTTATGTTTGATACAAAAATAGCATTATCAAAATTTAGTCCAAATAGAATTTAATACAATAATCTATACTATTTTGGTGTACGCTATCGAACAAATCTTGCTTTATTATCGAACAAAATACATCGATATATTTTGTTGCAAACTAAGTTAAATATCTGTTTTTCAATTCGTTTCATTCTTTGGCACTCTTTTAGTAAAGCCATGTTTGTAAATTATTAACCTTAAAATTTTATTGCCATGAAAAAAATTGTAATGAGCCTTTTAGTTGTTTGTTTTTTGAGTTTAAGTTATGCATTTGCTGCCGATAGCCCAAACCCAATTCCGGTATCCAAAAAGTCGAATGTAAACAAAATCTTAAAAGAAATGATTAAATATCCAACTTTTGCTTTAGAAAATAGCATTGAAGGATGTGTACATGTTTGTTTTAAGATAAATAGCGAAGGGAAAATTGTAGTAGAAAAATCTAATTTTATAAACAAAGAGCTGAAAGATTATGTTTTGAATGAGCTGAATGAAATAACTTTTTTACCCAGCGATTTCCTTGTTGATCAATCCTTAAACATAAAATTTTCATTTGTTCTTTTATAAAACTATTGTTCCCTCTGCATAAAACATAGCTTTATAGCAGAACGTTTTTGAGTTTATTGAATTATTTAACCCCACCTAAAGCCTGAATTTATTCAGGCTTTTTTTATTCCATAATCCTTCACTATTACATATATTTAGATATTAATGAAATATAAATATTGACTATTTTTGACATTCAGCATTTCATGGGCTGCAACTCAATTTAAATTGTTGAAGCATAATAAAATGCAGATCTGTCAAATTTGAATTTAATACAAATATGACTAAAATTATTAACACATTTGCATTTTACAACATACAGCTCTGATATTCTGATACTTAAAGAATATTAATTTTATTTTTACTAATAAGCATTATTTGACAAAATAATTTGCAACCATATCAAAACATACTTACTTTTAATAAGATAAATAATGATTTGTATCTTGAAATAAATATTTTGTTGAATGAACAAATAAAATCTCAATTATTCTGTTAGGTCTTTATAACAAAATTGAGTTAACCATAAAGCTCATGTCATGAATAAAATACTAATAATAGACGATAATAAAATTAATTTGTTAGCACTAAAAAGTATCGTCAACATTAATTTTCCGAACTTCAATGTAATAACCTGTAGTTCTGGAATCGAAGGATTAAAAATTGCAAAAGAAATAAATCCAAAAGTAATTTTGCTTGATATTGTAATGCCTGACATGGACGGATATGAGGTCTGCATGAAACTAAAATCCGATACTATTTTGGCAAATATTCCGGTTATTCTCATTACCGCATATAAAACTGATGTTGACAGCAGAATAAAAGGTTTTAACGCAGGAGCCGATGCCTTTCTCACAAAACCAATCGAACCTACAGAACTTCGTGCTCAATTGCATTCAATGATTAGAATTAGAGAA
>JABHKC010000083.1 GCA_018692315.1 Bacteroidota bacterium
CTACAACCCACATCCCAGCGCCCGCCCGCCATTTTTTCTGGCCAACGCCTATAATTTTTATCAAAATTATTTTGGTGAGAACAACTGTTGATAATTGTCGATAACAATAAAATTCACGTCTTCTGCAACTAATAGTCTCATTATTAGGTTTGTTCTAACTTTATTGCTGCGGTGGCATCAGAGAATTTTGGGAACAATACTTTTCGAAAATGCTGGCGGTGGGCATAGCTAAGTAAGTAACAAGCCCTCCAACAATTATGGGAAAAACATATTTAGATTGCTGATTCTCAGAGTGATAATTAGTAAATTCAAGGAAAAAGGGCGACTTTACTTGCGGGGAGTATTGAGAAATTAGTATTGTCCTAAAATAATCTGTAGCCTTGATTTTTGTTTCTTTTTATCAAGAAAAAGAAAACAAAAATAATCTAAATTGTTAATATTCAGCACGCAAAAACATGTAAAAACACAAATCGGACTTTTAGCCTTTTACAAATTCAATTTATCATTAGATGACAAAAAAGGCTATTTTCATGAAACTTTCGAAGGAGTTTGTTTCCTTAGGTTTTCGAAGAACAGCCTATAATAATGCATTTTAGCTTACAGATAGCTATCACCAAAACATTTCTCTTCAGCACCTCAAAAAAAGAAATAGCTATAATTCATAATTCAACAATTACCGAATTTTGCTTTTAAATGCTTTCAAGTAATCTTCGTATTTCGTTGTTTTATATATATTTTCAGCAAAATATTTTATAATTGGTTCAATTGCTTTTGGTGGCATGTATCCGTTCACACGGTTTATGATTTGGGATTTTTCGTCGAGATAAACCATTGTAGGATAAGCCATTTTTCCTTGTAAAAGATTAATTGGCAATTGGTGTGGATAGTTTAGAACTTTCTGCTCGTTTATGAAAGTTTGCTCTCCAACAATTATTGTATCAGTAGTTTCAGCTTCAATTTTCACAGGATAATAATTCCGGTTGATATAGCTTGCAATTGTGCTATCTGTAAATGTACTGTTATTCATAACCGAACTTCCCTTGTTCCATTTAGAATATATATTTATTATTATCTTTTTCGGATTAGTTTTGTTTAGTTCAATTGCTTCATTGAATGAATACCATTTTATAAGATTTGGCGGATTTTCTTTTTTGTGAAAAGTTTTTTCGAAGTATTTTTTAAAATCATCAAAATTTGCCGATTTGTGAATCCTTTCCGCAAAATAAACCAAAAGAGGCTCAATTTTTATAGGATCCATATATCCTCCAACTGGATTTGCATTGAATTCATCGTCGATATATACTATTGTTGGATACGACATTTTCCCTTTTAACAATTCTATTGCTAATTGGTGCGTAGGTCTTCTGCCCTGTCCTTGATTAATATATTGTTTTCCCTTATAGGAAACCGTATCTTTTCTTTCTGCATCGAATTTTACACAATAAAAATTTGCATTTAAATAGGAGGCAATGCCAGGATTTGCAAATGTTGCCTGATCCATTTTTTTGCACCATCCACACCAGTCGGTGTACATATCTATAAAAATGGTTTTAGGTGTTTTTTTTTGAAGCGAAACTGCTTCTTCAAAACTTATCCAATTTACTTTTGCTTGATTATTCAGCATTTGAGCTTCTATCAACAAAGGCAAAAAAGCTATTGCCGCAAGTATTAATATCATTTTTTTCATACGGCAAATATAATTTTTTCGATAGAAAAATATTATTGTTTTTGCTCAAATAGTTACTTTTTGATGTACAAAACTTTCTTAACCAAAAGTTTATTATCCACATCAAGAACACAAAAAAGCAGTTCCGAATTAGTAGATTCTACAAAATATTCTACAATATAAGTTCCTTTGTATTGAAAATGGTTATTTTTAAGTGAAACAATTTTTCTGCCTGCACAGTCTAAAATATACAGATTTACATTTGCATCTTCATTGATAGAATATTTTATTTCAAAATTATCGTCGGTTGGATTTGGAGAAATGCTAAATATTTCAGCATTCTCAGGAAAATTCTCGGGTTTTGAATATGGACTTTCAAAAGCACCTATATCGAAAGTCATTCCTTGTGGTCGTAAGTTGTTTTCAATATCGATAAAAATTCCATAATTAGACAGATCTAAACCCTTGTCTATTAGTGGCGAATTTTCTTGAAGCTGAAAATTATCTCCTATGGGATTAACAAAAAATATGTCTTCTATATTGCGGGTAAAAATATTTCGGAATGTGTCGATATCTACGCTCGGAATTGCTTTTCTAATATAAGCATCAGCTCCCACTGCAGCCGTATTATCATTTTCATATTCTTCGTAAGAACCCGGATTTATAATAATATTGTTATATGCAAGATTTCCTTTACTAATAGAATCATTTATTCTTATTCCATCAGATTTCGGATTTATTATTGTGTTATTAAAAAAATAATAACTCGAATCCTTCTCAATAGATTTGTGAGAAAAAAATATTCCATATTGCCTTTTCGATATATCGTCTGGCTCAAAATATTTCCCAGGATCAACTATCAAATTATTGTATATTTTAGTACCGCCAAGTCCGAAAACCAAAATTCCAGTTCCATGGCCATGCAATATTTTGTTATTAAAACATTCGCATTTCGACCCACCACCAAGAATTATTCCACTCATCTGTATAATAAATTCTTTTCTGCTATCATTAATGACTGTGTTGTTAAAGATATTGCAATTTTCGGTTGCAGAACTAACTTGAATGCCATCGTATCCGGTATCCACAATTATATTGTTATAAATTTGCACACCTTTCAATAAGTGAGGATAAACATACATACTTTCTCCATTATTTACTAATTGTACACCCTCATATTTGCTATATCCACAATAAATTCCTTCGCCGCCAACATGGTGGATATATAAATCGTGAAGTACTGTATTGTACTGCGTAAACGAATCTCGCACCGAAGCCAAAGACCAATCGGGATCAGTTTTGGCAAGAATTCCTGCAAATCCGCAATTTGAGATTTCCACAAATTCTACTTCAATATCGCTACTCAATTCTCCAATGGATATTCCAACACTACTTTCAGCTTCGAGGCGAGAAATTCTTATTCCATATTTTTTGGTGCCCGTACCACTACCAGTAAGTTTTATATGCGAACATCCACGAAAAGAAATACCATAAATATTTTCAGAATCAAAATCTACCAAACCTTGATGATTTATAAAAACTATCTGCGAATCTTCTTTCCCATTGAAATTTTTCACTAAAAGATAATCTCTAATTCCACTTACTAAAAACACGGTATCTCCAGGTCCTACATTCGTATAAATTCCAGATTGTGCATCAATCATTTTTTCGCTTAACTGTACTATTACATTTGTTTGGCTATATGTAAAATATGATGAAAATAATAGAAAAAGAAATATTGATAGTTTAGACTTTTGAATCACCATTTTTGAATTGTTTATATATTTATGCAAAGCTACTTATTTTATATTGAACGCAGCTACCGCAAATTTGCAACTTTAAGTTTCTTCAACTGAATTCGTACCAAAAATTATATGCTTGCGGCAGACGGGAGATTTAATTAGTTAATAAAAAGCAACAAATCAGTGTATGATAATAAATTGTAACATGCTAAGGGTTTGTAAATAAATAAACTAAAGCGAAATAAATATTATAACCGCAAAGGACGCCATGTAAATCGCAATTTTTCGCAAAGAAAACATATTCAATGACTTACTGAAGTTTCCTCAATTTTCCTCCCAAATTATAGATAGCTGGCTATCAGGGATTTTGGGTTTAGTTTTATAAATTAGCCCATATTTATTATCAAACAGATAATTAAAGATACCATCTGCCATGGCATAGCTATAGAA
>JABHKC010000084.1 GCA_018692315.1 Bacteroidota bacterium
CCTCTAAAAGTCATAAATATTAACTCTATTTTAACTTTTTGCAATCATAATAGCTTAACATACCACATATGCGTTTAAAAAAGTCTCCGTAGTCCTCGAATCGACTTTTTTGTTGGTATATTCTTTTTATCTTTGTAGGATGCTTATTAAGACTATAATTAAAAGAAATACAATACTTTAGAAAATGAAAAAAACATAGTACCCGAAATAAAAACATATAATGTGCTCACCCACATTATCAAACAATTACAAATTAGTTTTAACAAGTTGAGTTAAATATAAATAACTTGCAAAATCCGAAATTTGAGCAATTAATTTTAGTAAAAAGTTACAAAAATATGAACAACCGAATTTTAATATACTTAGGCATTTTAAGTATTTCAGGAATAATGCTATACTCTTGTGAACATGATTTACCAGTTGCAATAGAAATGTCTGAAATTTGTTTTGAAAATGAAGTGTTACCAATTTTTCAAAATAGTTGTGGAATAAGTAATTGCCATGATGCTGCCACAGCCGAAGATGATCTTATTTATGTTGATTACAATACAATAATGGCTTCAATTTCTCCAGGTAATGCTTTTGATAGTAAAGCATATCAGGCAATAATATCATTATTTGAACATCCAATGCCTCCTGCTGCTCCATTATCACAAGAAGCAAGAACCTTAATACAAATCTGGATAGACCAAGGAGCAAAAAATACAAGTTGTATAAATGACTCAATAGTCCAAATCGTTTATGATACATCGGCATGTTTTTCCAGAGATATTCTGCCAATATTAATGTCCTCCTGTGGTATATCTAATTGTCATGATGAAACTTCTCATGAAGACGACATTATCTTGACAAACTATAACTTTGTCATGACTTCAGATGATGAATTAGTAATTCCATATTCTGCTTCAAATAGTGAAATGATAGAAGTTCTAACTGAAACCGGTGACGATTTAATGCCACCACCACCCTACTTACCTTTAACAAATGCTCAAATTGCAAAAATTAAAGAGTGGATAAATAATGGAGCTACAAATGATGAATGTCAATCATTATGTGACACAAGCGTTTTTACATTCTCAGATGCTATTGCCGGGATTATTGAAAACAATTGTAAAGGCTGTCACAGCGGAGCATCTCCATCTGCAGAAATAAACCTTACCAATTATAACCAAGTAAAATCTATTGCGGATGATGGGAGTTTAATTGAAGTTTTAAATGAATTAAACAACAAACCTCTAATGCCCCCTTCAGGGCTTACTCAATGTGAGATACATCAAATAGAAAAATGGGTTGAATCTGGATCTCAAAACAATTAATAAAATAAAAAAATGAACATAATCAGAATATTTAAATTCATATTAATAATGATTGTTATTGTTGCATTGCAATCATGTTATTACGACAAAGAAGAATTGTTGTATCCCGAGATTTCATCATCGTGCGATACTGTAAATGTTACTTATAGCGAAAATATTTCTCCAATAATTGAAATGAATTGTTTGTCATGTCATTCAAACTCAACTGCTGCAGTTTATGGCTCCGATATAAAATTGGAAAACTTTGAAGACATAGAAATATATGTTACTAATGGCCAATTATTAGGCTCAATTTTGCAAAATTCAGGTTATGAACCAATGCCAAAAGGCAGTGGAAAAATGGACGATTGCAAAATAAAACAATTTGAAATTTGGATTTCCGAAGGTGCTATTAACAATTAAAAAGCAAAACAGATGAAAAATTATATAATCCCATTGATATTAGTTTTCTTTGTAAATATAATATCTGGGCAAGACATAGACGAATTATTGAATGAAGAATTAAACGAAGAAATAAATTATTCAAGTGCAACATTCAAATCTACCCATCTAATAAATGGCCATACAGTCGAACAATTAAAAAAACAGCATTTAGATTTTAGAATTTCGCACCGATTTGGCTCTGTGAATAATGGAATAAGCGATTTTTTCGGAATCGACATTTCGTCCATTCGATTAAATTTGGAATATGGTGTGACAGATTGGTTGATGGTAGGCTATGGCAGAAGTTCCTTTAATAAAACCTACGATGGATTCCTCAAATTTAGAATTGTACGCCAAAGCTCAGGTAAAAAAAATATGCCATTTTCATTAAGCTATTTTGCAAGTTTTGAAGCCTTTACAACCGACTTATCAAATTTAGAAAACAAAAATTACCTATCATCGCGATTTAGTTATGTCCACCAATTTTTAATTGCTCGCAAGTTTAATGAAAAACTATCATTACAAATAAGCCCTACATTAATTCATAAAAACCTGGTGTCAACTGTATTAGATATGAATGATTTATTTGCAATTGGCTTTGGTGGTCGATATAAACTTTCAAAAAGAATTGCTCTAACAGCAGAATACTATTACTCAATTCGAAATGCCAGATATAAACCAAACTACAATGATCCATTGTCTATTGGGATAAATATTGAAACCGGAGGACATGTTTTTCAACTAATGCTATCAAATTCCTCTCTCATGAACGAAGGCGGTTTTATTTCAGGCGAGAACAATGACGATTTTTTCAAAGGTGATATACATCTCGGTTTTAACATTACCAGAATTTTTTCTTTTCAATAATAAATTAAACTCACAATTATGAAAAAGTATATAATAGCCATACTCTCAATGACTTTATTTAGTTTAAATATTCTTTCTCAACAAGTTTATATTGCTAAAAACGGAAATATAAATTTCATTTCTGAAACTTCTATTGAAAATATTAGTGCTAAAAATAATCAAGTCGTTAGCTTTTTAAAAACAAAAAAGGGAGAAATAAATTTTGGAGTTTTAATTAAGTCATTCAAATTTAAAAATGCTCTGATGGAAGAACATTTTAACGAAAATTATATGGAAAGTGATAAATTTCCTAAAGCCAAATTGAATGGCCATATCACTAATATTAAAGATATTAACTTCGGGAAAGAAGGAATTTATTCTGGCATTATTGAAGGAAAACTTAATATTCATGGCATTTCCCACGAAATAAACGCTACAGCACAGATAGAAGTATTGGATAAAAATATAGCAGCAAGCTCCACAATTACAGTAAAACCAGAAGATTATAATATTGAAATTCCTGATTTAGTGAAAGATAAAATTGCAGAAACAATAACAATTAAAATAGATATTATTTACGAACCCTACGAAAAATAATATGAATTTAAAGATTGGTGGATAAAAAAACGCAATTTTCTTGCTTGCAACACTATTAAAACCAAAATTAAGATGAAAAAAACAACCATAATATTGACAGTTAGCTTGATTCTTATAATTTGCAGTATTGGAGCATATCTATACATATTTCACAAGCCACATAAAAATACATTCAATTTGAAAGCAGAGCATACTATTTCGGCTTCCGAACTATTTTCTGCATATGAAGAAGACGAAGATAAAGCAAATGCGAAATATTTGGGAACAATTATACAAGTTGAAGGCGAAATAATAAAAATAAAAAATCTCTCAGGAAGCTATGAAATATCATTTATTGATGAATTATTTGGAGTTACTTGTATGTTAGACAGTGTTTATGCAGTTCAACAAAAAGAAGAAATAAACAAATTGAAAGTTGGTAAAAACATAAAAATAAAAGGACAATGCAATGGTTATCTTACGGATGTAAAATTAGACAGATGCGTAGTTGCAACTAAATAGTTACTCTGTCAAATAAAAGCCTAAGCTGGATAAACCAGAAAAAATTCTCGCAAAGAAGCAAAGACGCAAAGTTTTTGGAAATCTGTGAAACGAAACATTTTTTGCTTTGAGTCCGAAACTTGTTTTAACCTGAATAATTCATAAATTTTCGTCTCGAAAGTTCAAAATGTGTGTCAGATTTGAACTACCACAGATTTTTATTTTTGAGTAATAGCGAGCTATTTTGATGGAATAAAAATTGAGGACGGTCAAAGATGATGTGCA
>JABHKC010000085.1 GCA_018692315.1 Bacteroidota bacterium
AATATCTTTTAGATTTATACCTACTACAAATTGTAATTCTTCAATTTGTGCTTCTAACAAATCAACATAAGCCTTTGTTGCTGCATCCTGGGCATCGATGGGGTCAGAAATATTCTTTACTTGAGCTGCTCCACCGTCATTGCTTTCTGCTAATACTTCTGTCAGGTTTTGTATTTCGTTTGTAATGCTAGCATCAACTTCGGCGGTTAGATATGTTTGCAAATCTGTTATTTGGCTTTCGCTTATTGTTATGCCTGTTGTTTTATCCCAAGCAGTAAATTCAGGGTCGGTTTCAGAATCTGCTACAATAAGTTTTAACCATGCTGTCCCGGAATAATAATAAAAAGCATTATTTCCGGAAGGCCCATTTGCGCTTACATATATTAATAAACCTGTTGCCGGTGAAGCCGGTTTATCATCGAAATCGATACGTGGTATCAGCATACCTTTGTTAGTAGATTTTACATCCAACATAGCCGATGGGTCAGCAGTATATGTATCATCATCGGTTATTACAACATTTTGTGCAAAAATTACTGCCGAAAACAATAGTCCTGCAAATAATAAAGTTAGTTTTTTCATTTCTTTTGTTTTATATTAATAATTTTAATTGTTAATTGTTAATTCATAATTCATCATGCTTTTGTCGTTGCTGCCGGGTTTTAGTTCGAGCAGGGCATTAGTGCTGGTGGGCATGAAGTTTTCGTCGTCGCTAATTATTAGCTTTTGTGCAAAAGATATATTTGCTGTAAGAAAAATCATTAATATAAGTTGAAGGATTTTGCTCTTTTGTTTTTTCTCAATTTCGTTTATTAGTTTTTTCAAAGCCCGGTTTTTTAGTTTTATTTTTTCAAGTAAGGCTTCTATTTTTTTTGTCTCGAAATTTTCTTTTTTATCCATAGCAATTTTTAGCACAAAAATAAGCTGGAAAGATAGCTAAAATAAAATTTTTCACTACGTATAAACTCAGTGTCAGGTAGTTTTTCACTACGTAAAAACTACTGCACTATCAGTAAAGCCACGTTACAGCGTGGCTATACAGCGTGGCTCTAAAATTTCATCAAATAATTCACAAGATTTGTTTCTGTGCTAAGTTCCATTTTTTTGCGAATGTTTGTCCGAAGTTTTTCAACTGTTCGTACACTTTTGTTAGTTAGTGCAGCAATATCTTTGCTCGACATATTGAGGCGAAGGAATGCACAGGTTTTAATTTCGGTAGGCGTAAGTCCCGAATGTTTTTTGTCGAGATTTATAAAGAAATCGTTATGAACTTTTTCAAATCGGGTTTCAAATTCGTTCCATGCATCTTGATGTATGTTAAATTCTATCTCCCTGATTATTTCGTTTAGTTTTTCTTTTCCTGTTTTGTTTGTGTGTAACAAACACTCTTTAGTTTTTTCAATAATGGTTTGCGACAAATTGTTCAGGTTTACCAGATGAATTGCGTTGGTTGCCAGTTCTTTATTTCGGAAATCGAGCTTGTTTTTTAGATTTTCTGTTTCTTTTTCGGCAAATAGTCTTTTTTGTTTTAAATTTTTTCTAATCTGACGAAAATAAAATACAAGTAAAATTGTTATCAAAAACAACGAAGAAATCACAATATATAGATAATTTTGAAATGTTTTTTGTTTTTGCGTTTTACTTTTTAATTGAAGAATTTCCTTTTTCTTCTTTTCAGTTTCATATTTTGTCTGGATATCTGTAATAATGTTCAATTTTTCGGCATTAAACAAACTGTCGGTCAATATATCATATTTCTTGTAGTTCTGTAAGGCACTTTCAAAATTGCCAAGATATTCTTCAAGAACTGAAAGCTTTTTATATGATTGTTTTAAATTATCAAGAAGTTGTATGTCTTTAGACAATTCAATGGCTTTTTGAAAATAATCTTTTGCTTCATTTACTTTCCCCATTTCTTGATGTTGTGCAGCTATATTACTTAAGGCAATTGCAATCATACGTTTGTCTCCAATTTTTCGACTAATCACATATATATCAAAATAATTTTTTAGAGCTAAAGAGTCTTGACCTCTCAAAGCAAAAATGCTTGCCATATTATGACGAATTGTTGCTACTTTTATGTAATCGTTAATCGTTTCAGCAATCAATAATCCTTCATTGTAAAATATCAATGCAGTATCATAATTTGTTTGAATTGAATAAATATCAGCAATATTATTCAGGTCGGAAGTTATTTGCATACTATCTGACATTTCTCTTGAGAGTTCTAATCCTTTATAATGGTATTTTAAAGCTTCGTCCATATTGCCCCACTCCATAAAAATATTCGCAATATTATTTAATGCGATTGAAATGCCTTTTTTATACTCAAGTTTTTCACTTATTTCTAAAGAATTATATAGATATTCAACAGCTTTATCGTAATCTCCCATTGCCCAGTAAGTTGTTCCAATACGATTATTCAATTTTATTTTCTTATTATCCTCAATCTCATATTCGTTGCAACGAAAATAATATAGAAGTGCTTCTTCAAAATCTCCCTGTTTAAATTTTATCATTCCAAAATCCATATAAACCGCAGGTAATATTTCATCACTTTTGCAATCTTTAAAATGCTTCTCTGCCTTTTCAAGATACATTAGAGCTTTTGAATATTCTGCTAAGAAAAAACAAGCCATTGAAGAATTTTTTGCTGTTTTTCCCATCAAATATTTATCATCAATTTCGGAATATATTTGATATGCAGAATCAAGATATTCTATTGCATTTTCAAATTTATAAGTGTAGAAAAACGAAAAACCTATATTTCCTAATGCTTTGCCTACTCCTTTTCTGTTTTTTGAAATTATTGCCAAATCATAGGCTTTTATTGCAATTTTTTTTGAAATCGTAGGATCAGTTTTTGAAAAATAATACGCAGTATCATTAAGCTTTTTAATTTTCTCAATTTCAGGCAGTTGTGCCATCGAATTTAGCAGACTGTCAATATTTATTCCATTCACAAAAGAAAATAAAAACGCCAGACAAATTATCAAAAATATCCTTTTCATACACCAAACAATTACACAATATTTATAATATACAATTATACAATTATTTTGAATGAAAAGTTGATATTCTACGAATATTCTTAGTAGTCTGGGATTATTTTGCTATTAAGGTATAACAATCTTTGAATATTCTGCAATGTTCGTAGAATAAAGACCTTTGAACATCTGAGAGACTTCAAAGCGTCAATAATCAATCAACAATTAAAATCCCTTTATTCAAATGGCGAAGAAAAAGTTTCCTTTTCTCTTCTTTCCTTTTCTTTTTCCCATCCTTGATTCACTATTTTTGTATCAGGATCAGGAGGTAGAACAGTCATCATTACAATTGAAATTTCTGTATCGATTATGATGGTTTCAATTTTGGGAGTGGAATATGGTTTTTTCATGGGATTTGGGATTAGAAATTAGAAATTGGAAATTAACAATTAACAATTAACAATTAACAATTAATAATTAACAATTGGAAATTAGGGATTGTTAATGAAGACTTTTTCAGTTGAAATGGATTTTTCGCCAATCAGATGAATGACGTAATTTCCAGAGGCGGTGTGCATTTCAATTTTGTTTAAAGTGCTGCCGGCGATTTGTTTTTCAACTATTAGTTTTCCAAGCATATCGAAAACACGGACTTGATATTTTTCTGCCGGTGTTTTTAAATATACAAAATTCCTGAATGAATAAATCTGTGTTTCAGTCTTTTCAGCCGAAAAATTGGTTTCATCGTC
>JABHKC010000086.1 GCA_018692315.1 Bacteroidota bacterium
CACATCATCTTTGACCGTCCTCAATTTTTATTCCATCAAAATAGCTCGCTATTACTCAAAAATAAAAATCTGTGGTAGTTCAAATCTGACACACATTTTGAACTTTCGAGACGAAAATTTATGAATTATTCAGGCTAAAGATTTAAATAGTATTTTTGATACATCGAAGCCCGTTGTAGAATCAGTAGCACTTGGGCACCAATCCATATTGAAATGCAGACGAAAAGCCGAGCCGGAAATGCCCATTAAATACTCATAAGAGAAATCCTCCCCAATAGAATTAAGTGCAAGTTGCGTAGATTTTATAAAACTATTGTCGTTACTTTTTGCCCATTCAAAACAAGGGATATTTTCTATAAAAACTTTGTCATTTGTTTTAATAAGCTTTGCTTTCATGACAATTTTATCATTGATTAGTTTTCACATTTAATAAAACAGAATTATATTATAACCAAATCAACCAAATTAAGAATAATTTTTCTAATATTGATGGATATTGAAAATTATACTTATTAAAAAAGAATTTTAGTGCTTATCGACTTTTTCTTAAAAGCTACCTGAAAAATATTGAGTTTTCTTAAATATACAATCTAAATTATTCAGTAATCAAATGAATAGCTGAAACTAACATAACAATTTGTAAGAGAAATTCTATTTCCACTTAATGTTACAACCCATGCTTGGATGCTGGTTTTCATCCACTTTTTTCCCTGCAATGATGGTGTCTAAAGCATCAGACAAATCGCTTCCTGTTGGTTGTCCTATATTTGGACGGGTTTCATCGAATCGTCCTCTGTAGGCACAATTTAAGTTGCCATCGAAAACGAAAAAATCGGGTGTGCATTCGGCTTTATAGGCTTTGGCGATTTCCTGTGTTTCATCGTATAAATACGGAAAAGGATAAGCTTCTTTTTCTGCAACTTGTTTCATGAGTTCCGGTCCGTCTTGCGGATGTGTAGCAACATTGTTGCTGCTAATTGCAATGAATCGTACACCTTTCGATTGATAATCATTTGCAAGATCTCCTAATTTTGAATTCAGATGGTGCACATAAGGGCAATGGTTGCAAATAAATACTACAACTGTGGCAATATTCGATTTTAATTCGGATAGTGATACTATTTTTCCTGAAACTGTATCGGGCAAGGTGAAATCCGGAGCTTTTGTCCCTAATTCCATCATATTTGATTCTACTAACATAATTTTTATTTTAATTTAAAGCATTTGTAAACGCTTCATTTTCTTGTTTAGTATTTGGCTTAATTGATTTAGGTGGATTACATTAATTTGGTTAATTGTTTGGGGAAAATTGTATAAATAACAAATCAAAAAACTATTTGAAAAGCTTATATATAAAAGGAGTTTCTTCAACTTGAAAACAATAAAACAGACAACAAAGTATTGCACTTTCAAACTAACTTCAAAACATTTTTTCGAAATAGCTGAACTGATATTATGGTCATAAGAAGTCCGATTCCGAATAGTATTCCGGCTTTAATGAGAACTGTTGTAAAAGGTAGTTGTCGCCAGAAAATATCGTAAAATCCTTGAATGCCCCAATAATTTACGCTTACAACTGCAATTTTTATGATTTCGGGCATAATAAAAAGTGGCATCATGCTGCCTCCTATAGCCGACATTATTAGGATAATTATGGTTGACAGGCTTTGAACTTGCTGCCGAGAGTTTGAAACAGAGGCAAGAAATATCCCGAAACTCGAACACGCAAATGCAGTTGCCAGTATCATTAAAATCAAAGATGGAATGTCAATACTAATATTTAGACCAAAAGCAAAAAATGCAAAAAGGAACATTATTAAAAGTTGGAGTATAGAAACTGTTAGTCCGGTCATCATTTTGCCGTATAAAATGTAGCTTGGATTTACGGGAGAATAGAGTAGTTTTTTAAGAGTTCCGGCTTCTTTTTCTTCTATCAGTCCGGCACCTAATCCGGCTACACTAAAAAGTAGCATCATTATTGCAGTTCCGGCAACTGCTTGAATCAAACCCAAGGCGCTTTCCTGTTTTTCGCCTACGAGAGAAGTAGTTTTCAGAGCCATTCCAGTTTGGAAATTGTTTTCGTTTTTGCTGTTTTCATTTCCCGAAAAATCGTTTTCCAAATCGTCCATTATGGTATTTAACACTTCCGGTTGAATGTCAGGATATTTATCAAGAATATAGTTATTTACTTTTTTCTGAATACCGGATTTTCCAATATTACCCATAAGTTTGCTAATCAAAACAGATTGTAGTATCCCGATTTCCATTTCTCTGGCTTGGTCGTATTGCAGTTCTATTGGTAGAGTTTTTCCTAAATTTAAGGAATCTTCGAATCCTTGGTGGAAAATTAAAATAGCTGCTCGCTTTCCTCGAATAACTTTTTGGCGGGCATCTTCAAGTTTCATTATTTCCATTTTTAATCCTTTCACAGAATCTAAATCTGCAATTATGGTTTTTGCTATATCTGAATCTTCCAGATTGCAAACCGGTAATAAAATGGGTTTCGACTCTCGGTCTGAATTTTCCATTCCGCCATAAGCTAAAGCAAATAAGGTGATTAAAACAATTGGCAGAAGAAAAGTTAGAAGAACAGCTTTTTTATCTGAAAAAAATAGCTTGATATCTTTTTTATATATTTTTATCATTTTTAGTTCCTCAACTTTTTTCCGGTTAGATTTAAAAACACTGTTTCAAGATTTGCTTTTTTGATTTCTATATTGCTGATTTTTAAGCCTGATTCATTCATTTTTACGATGATATTTGGCAAATCGGATATTGCTTTATCATCAAAAAAAATCAAGATGTTATCTTCAATTGCAAATTTTTGGACAAGAGTATTTTTTAATTTCAGGATTTTGTCTTCGGTAGTTTCAAATATCTTGATTGTGAGATTTTCGGTGGTTTTACTGATTTTTCTCAGTTCATCTACGGTGCCCTGGGCAATTATTTTTCCATGGTCAATAATTCCTATTCTGTTGCAAAGACGTTCGGCTTCTTCCATATAATGAGTTGTGTATATTATGGTTAAGCCTTCTTTATTTAGTTTTTCGGTAACTTCAAAAATTAGATTTCTGCTCTGTGGGTCAATGCCAACCGTGGGTTCGTCCATAAGTAGCACTTTTGGTGAGTGGAGTAGAGCTGAGGCTATATTGATGCGGCGTTTCATGCCACCTGAATAACTTTTTATTTTGTCGTTTCTCCTTTCCCAAAGGCCAAAAAGTTTCAATAAGGAATTTGTTTTTTCTTTTATAATAGAGGGCTTAATATCGTACAAACTTCCCCAAAACAATAGATTTTCGATTGCAGAAAGTTCGTCGTAGAGCGATATTTCCTGAGGAACTATACCCATACTTTTTTTGCAGGCTATTGGCTTAGATTTCAGGTTGTATCGGTTAATTTCAACTTCACCATCATCAGGTTTAAGAATTGTACTTAATATATTAATTGTTGTTGATTTTCCTGCTCCATTTGGACCTAACAAACCGAATATTTCGTTTTCTGTAACTTTAAAACTTATGCCATTAAGTGCCGAGATTTGGTCGTATTTTTTTTTTAGATTTTTTACTTCTATCATATTTATTTTTGAGATAGACCACAGATTCACAAATTTGAAAAAAATCTAAATCTGTGAAACTGGGGTATCAATCATTATTCAAGCTTGGTTTACTTCTTTTCAGAAAACTATTTATAAACACATTTGTAAGATGTTGATTCATCTACTTTTACTTTGAATTTTGTGTCTTTTTCTACAACAAAAGTTTCGTATTCCTTAAAAGTTTTCCAATTGGTTTCTCCGGGCAATAAAACTGTCATTTTCCCTGAAGTAATAGTCATATATTCTATTGATGAAGTTCCAAATTCGTATTCACCTGCTGCCATAACTCCAATTGTTACAGTACTTTCTTTGTTTTCAAAACCTAATGATTTTACTTTTCCGTCGAAATATTCATTTACATTAAACATATTGTAATTTTTAATTATTATTTTTTTTACAAATAAAGTAAATTTTTAACTATTAAAAGATGGTTGCTGATAGTTGCATTTTTCGTTTTTATTAAATTCATTTTTTAATAAGTAAATACAAATTATTGTAATTATTATTGCTCCAACAGAAATGAGAGATAAGTTTAACAATCCACCGTAAATTTCAGTTAATGATTTATCCATCATAGTTTCTTCATCAAAAAAATATATAGCAACGAATGCAAGAAAATTGTTAGCAAAATGCATTATTATAGTTAATATTAGTTTATTGGTTCTATAATAAATCCAACCAGAAAAAATGCCAAATATGAAAGCACCAAGAAATTGCCACGGATTTAAATGAACAATTCCAAAAAGTAAACTTGATATAATTATAGATTTCACGGGTGAGTATTTTTTTAAAAGTCCATCAAGAATAATACCTCTAAATATTAATTCTTCAAGTACTGGTGCTGCAATAACAATGGCAATAAATGAAAATACTCCATTTTGATTTGCGAGTTCAAGAAATATTTTTTCCATAAATTCCGGCATTGGAATAAGGTTGACAAACGGTGATATTATTCCTATTTGAATTGCAATTATTGCAATGAAAACCAGCATAATAATCTTCACAGAACTAAAATCAAAATTATAATTACTTAATCCGGTTCTTTTCTTTTTTATTCGATGAACAATCAAAAAAGGAACTCCCATAGCTAAAAGATAATATGCCAAAAAAGATATTTCCTCACCTATTAAATTATCTAATAATATTACCGGACTAAACAATATCATGCTCAGTATTGCAATTCCAACTATTCCCCAACTTTGTTTAATATTGGGATATTGAATTTCATTATTTTCAGTCATATTAATGTTGTTTTGAGTTTTTTCTGATTGTTGCTTGCATGCAATTTAGACTATATAATTTTAAATATTTTTCATAAATTTTGCTTGTAGTTTCGTATGAATGAATTCTGATGCAACAAATATCACTCCCACTCAATAGTAGCCGGAGGTTTTGAGCTTATGTCATAAACAACTCTGTTGATGCCTGAAACATTGTTGATGATTTTGTTTGAAATTCTTTGCAAAAACTCGTACGGAAGGTTTGACCAATCGGCAGTCATTCCATCAACCGAGCCTACTGCCCGCAGAGCCACAACTTGCTCGTATGTGCGTTCGTCGCCCATTACACCTACCGATTGAATTGGTAAAAGCATTGCGCCGGCTTGCCAGACTTCATCGTACAAACCAGCAGATTTTAGACCTGTTATAAAAATATCATCAACTTCTTGCAAAATTTTTACTTTCTGTTCAGTAACATCTCCAAGAATCCTGATTCCGAGACCGGGGCCGGGAAAAGGATGACGATTTAGAATTTTAGTAGTAATTTTTAGTTCACGCCCCACTTTCCTAACTTCATCTTTAAACAATAGCCGCAGGGGTTCTACAATTTTTAGTTTCATAAAATCGGGAAGTCCTCCAACATTATGATGAGATTTTATGGTAGCTGAAGGTCCTTTTACAGAAATAGATTCAATAACATCGGGGTAAATTGTTCCTTGAGCCAACCATTTTGCTCCATCAATTTTGTTAGCCTCTTCGTCGAAAACTTTTATAAATACTCCTCCAATAATTTTTCTTTTCTGTTCTGGTTCAGTAATTCCTTTGAGTTTCTCATAAAACTTGTTTGCTGCCGAAACTCCTATTACTTTAAGACCCATGTCTTTGTATGAATGCAAAACCTCTTCAAATTCATTTTTTCGTAACAATCCATTATCAACAAAAATGCAAGTTAAGTTTTCTCCAATTGCTTTTTTTAGCAAAATGGCAGCAACGGTTGAATCAACACCACCCGACAGACCGAGAATTACTTTGTCGTTTTTCAATTGCGTTTTAAGTTCGGCTATGCTGTTGTTTGCAAAAGAGCCCGGAGTCCAATTTGGCGAACATTTACATATCGAAAAAACAAAATTTTGCAGAATAGTTTTTCCTTCAACGGTATGATACACCTCAGGATGAAATTGAAGCCCGTAGGTTTTCTCATCATTTATCTGAAATGCTCCGACTTCTATATCTTTTGTGCTCGATATTTTTTCAAAATTTTTGGGCAATTTAGTAATTGTATCTCCGTGCGACATCCATACTTGTGAATTTTCGCTAATATTTTGAAAAAGCAAATTTTTGGTTTCAACAAGATGCAAATTTGCCCTGCCATATTCGCGGTGTTCTGATGGCACAACTTCGCCACCCAAACTATGAGCCAAATATTGAGCTCCATAACAAACCCCAAGAAGCGGCTTTTTCTTCATAAAAGCCTTCAGATCAATTTGTGGAGCATTTTGGTCGCGAACAGAAAATGGACTTCCAGAAAGAATTATCCCTTTTACACTCTTGTCGAGTTCCGGAATATTATTGTAAGGGTGAATCTCACAATAGACACTTAATTCGCGAACTTTTCTGGCAATAAGCTGAGTATATTGCGACCCAAAATCTATTATTAGTATTTTTTCTTGCATGTTGAAATATTTAGTAATTTAAGATTTGAAATTAGAAATTGGAAATTTCATCATCCTATTACATTAATTATACATAATTTATTAATTCTCTTTAAGCAATATGAACATAATTCATAATTCATTAAAATGGATATCCCACCCCAACATTCAGCATAAAATCCTGACTACTATATTCTCTGTTTCCAATTATCCATTTATTTTCTATTTCCATTGGATCTCTCACTTTTATCCCTAAATCGGAGCGGAAAACAAAAAAGCCGAAATCGAAACGCAAGCCTATCCCTGTTCCTACAGCAATTTCTTTGTAAAATCTGTCGAACTCGAACGAAGCTCCAATTCTGTTATCTGTTTTTTCGGAGAGTGCCCAAATGTTTCCAAAATCTAAAAATATTGCTCCTTTTATAATCCAAAACATATCGAATCTCAGCTCAAGATTTGCTTCTAATTTAATATCAGCCGAAAGGTTTGGGACATTTGAGGAGTCGATATACGAGCCTGGCCCCAAAGAACGTACTCTCCAGCCTCTTACACTATTTGCTCCGCCCGAAAAATATTTTTTTACAAAAGGTATTGATTCTGAATTTCCATACGGAATTCCAATCCCGAAAAAACCACGATAAATTATTATATTCTTGGGGTTGATATAGTTGTAGTGCCTGAAATCTATATCGAATTTGAAATATTGAGCATAGCGGCTATTTAAAACCTGATAGTAATCTTCATCTTTTTTAGTGTTTAAAATCAAATTACTCAGAGTTAATAAATTACCTGCAACTTCTGTATTCAATCTGAAAAAATTGAAATCTGTTGATTTTTTAACATTTTGATTATTAAAAATATAGCTGTAGTTTGTTGATGAAATGAATTGTGTTTCGTAGCTGCTTTTAATATAAAGAGTATCTAAATAATCTAGAAATTCTTCAGTAGCATCGCTGAGTTTTATAGAGTTTATTTCAATGGGATTTATTAAGTTTTCTGTGTAAGAATCACCTTTCCAATAATAGCCAAATGAAGCATTCCGAATTGTACGGGTATAATCCGGGCGGTTTTGATAATGATAGGCTAACGAAAGGCTGGTTTTGGGTTTAAACTTACGGTAATTTTTCAGATTATTAAAAGGAATCAGAAATTTTGGCAAAAAAAGTTTTGTCTCAAATCCATATTCAATCGTATTTGGTATAAAACCTTTCTCGTTCTGCGGGTTATCTTCCACAGTCGATTGCGATTCGGCAGAACCCAAAAGCTTCAGATTAAAAATCTCGGCTCCTTTGAACAAATTGTTGTGTTTGTACATTAAGTTTCCTCCAAAACCAATATATCCTGAAGAGCTTGTTAGTTCGCCCTCAACTGTATAAGATTGTGAAACAGTGGGAGATAGATAGATTTTACAATTTAAATAATTCTCAGTAATATCTTCCAAGGGGATAAACTGAATATTTATTATCTTAAAAACTTGAAGTGCTGCCAGACGTTTATTCGTTTCTGAAACATTTATCAAGCTAAAAAACTGATCGGGAACCAAATAATTTGCATTGAAAATAACATCAGGAGTAATTTTTAACGAGTTTTGGTATGCAAAATTTACTCCTTCAATACTTATTGTATCGAAATTTTTAAAATATTCTTCTTTTTGATTTAAAGCTTTGGTCTGGTCATAATCTGTATAAAAACAGACATCTTTTATTTTGTATTTTTTGTGTTTCGAAAAAACTATCTGATTTTCAGAGTTGATTTGTTGATTTTCATGAATATTAACAACTAAATTTATCTGTTTGGAATTGGATAAACTATCGGCCAAAAAATCGACAAACTTCTTGGAAAAGTAGTAATAACCATTATTTTTCAAGACATTGGAAATGCGGCTTCTTTCTTCTTGCAAAATTTCTGTGTCGAACAAAATCCCTTTCTTTAAGAGCGAATTCAGAGTGTCTGCAAGGAGAATTTTTTTGATTGCAGTATCCTGAATTTTATATTCAATTTTGTTTATTTTGAAAGGCTCGTTCGCTGAAATTCTATATAAAATAGTAGCTTGTTTCCTTTTGAAAATAGTTGTATCGTCTATTGTTGAGTTATAGTATGCTCTGTTTTTCAGATAAAGTTTAAATTGTTTTAGAGTTTTTTTTGTTTGATATTCTTCGTAAATTACAGGTTCTTCGCCAATTACATTTTTAAATTTATTTTTCCATTTTCTATCTTTTCCGCTATTCGATAAATTGTAAATAAACAAATGAAACCTAAACATATTTAGGATGCGTGTATTTGGTTTTTGTTTTATGTAATTCTCTAATTCATTGATATCAATGTCTTTATTGTCGCATTCTATTTTTACATTTTTTAATAAAAACTTGTGTTGAGGAACATGCTTTGTAGGTTTGCACGATAGCATTACTGCAAAGATTAGCAATATTCCAATAGTATTTCTAACAATATTTTTTATTCTAAATTTCAATCCAAAAAAAATCTTATTATCACAATTTTGCAAAGATAGAAATTTATTGTGCGTTGAGAATTTGAAATGTATTTGTAGTGTCTCTAACCTGAATAATTCACAAATATTTCTACTACAAGCCCAAACTGCACATCATCATTGACCGTCCTCAATTTTTGTTCCATCAAAATAGCTCGCTATTACTCAAAAATAAAAATCTGTGGTAGTTCAAATCTGACACACATTTTGAACTTTCGTTACGAAAATTTGTGAATTATTCAGGCTAAGAAAACAGTTCAAAATTAAAAATATCTCTTTTTGCGATATTTCTATTTTTTTCCATTTGGCTAATTCAAAGGCATTTACTGCATGAAATAAAAAGGAAATATCATCAAAAATAAATTATTTTATAAAAATTGCCTGTTTTCTGAGAGCCACTATGTAGTGCTTCTAAGAAAACTCCATTTTCTTCAAATGGCTCTAAGAAGACGGCAAGAACAAGGCTTGTGAAGAATTTGGAACTCAGGAGTTTACTTTTGTAAATGACTGATTCAAAATTCAAGCATAACGAAGTTATTGTCGTTTTCTTAGAGCCATTATATAGAAATTTGAGGCTGATAAATTATTATTCTATATTTTTATAGCTTAAAAAAAGAATATGTTAAGTAAGAATAAAATAGCATTAATAAATTCTCTTAAAAGTAAAAAGGGCAGGCTGAAAAATAATCTATTCATTGCTGAAGGAAGCAAACTTTTTGATGAAATGCTGCATTCAAGTTTTAAAACAAAATTCGTTTTTGGGAAAAAAGATTGGCTTTCGAAAATCGAAAATCATCACGAAAATTCTGAATGTGAGTATTTTCATATTGAAGAAAATGAAATGAAAAAAGTTAGTTCTTTGACTAGCCCACAAGAAGTTTTGGCTCTTGTAGAAATTCCAAAATTCAAATATGAGCATAGCGAAATTGAAAAAGAGCTTTCATTAGTTTTAGATAGGGTTCAGGATCCGGGAAATCTGGGAACAATAATTAGAATTGCCGACTGGTATGGAATAAAAAATATCTTTTGCTCAGAAGATACTGTTGATGCTTTTAACCCAAAAGTTATACAAGCCACAATGGGCTCAATTGCCAGAGTTAAAGCTCATTATGTGGATATTATAAGTTTTCTGAAAAATAATCCTAATGGGAGTAATTTCCCAATCTATGGAAGTTTTTTAGATGGTTTAAATATCTATAAAACTAAATTAGAAAACCATGGATTAATAGTTTTAGGAAGCGAATCGCATGGAATTTCTCAAGAAATTCTCCCATTTATTTCTGGTAAAATTACAATTCCGAGTTTTAATGATACTTTAAACAGGCCTGAATCGTTAAATGTTGCAATTGCTACGGGAATAATTTGTTCAGAGTTTAGAAGAAATTTAATGATTTATGATTGAGCAAAAATTATGTATTTTTACAAAATTATTTTAAATAAATGGTAATATTAAAACTCTTAAACGAAAGTTTACTTTTTGCAATTAATTCGCTTGTAGCAAATAAGTTACGAACACTATTGTCTTTGCTCGGTATTACTATTGGAATTTTTGCAATAATCTCGGTTTTCACAGTGATCGATTCTCTGAAATATAGTATTCGCACCAGCATAGAGTCTTTAGGAGACGATGTTGTTTACATTCAGAAATGGCCCTGGACTTTCGAGGCAAACTATCCATGGTGGAACTATATGCGCCGACCGGTTCCAAAATTACAGGAATTGTCGGAATTGCTAAATCGTACAACAAAAGTTGATGCAGCGGCTTTTTTGGTTTCAACACGAAAAACAATTAAATATAAAAATATCTCTGCCGAAAGAACAACTATCATGGCAAGTTCGCACGATTACGACAAGATTTGGTCGTTCGATATTGCAAAAGGAAGATATTTTTCGATTCTGGAATCTTCTCTCGGGAAAAATAAAATAATCTTGGGGCATGAAATTGCTAAAAATATTTTCGGCAATTATGAACCTATAGGAAAAGAGATAAAAATTCTTGGTAGGAAACTCATTGTAGTTGGAGTTTTTAAAAAGGAGGGTACCAGTATTGGTCAAAGTATGGACGATATTGCCCTGCTTCCAATAAATTTTGCTCGCACACTTTTCGATATAAATAGCGAAAGACTTGATCCATTTATCATGGTGAAAGCGAAAAAGAACGTTGCTATGGCGGAACTTTTAGACGAATTGAAAAGCGTGATGCGTGTTATCAGGAAGATAAAACCTCTTGGCGACGATAATTTTGCATTGAACAGAGCAAGCCTCATTATTACACAATTCGACAATGTTTTTAGCGGAATAAGTTTTGCTGGCGGAATTATTGGTGGATTTTCAATAATTGTAGGGGCATTCGGAATTGCAAATATCATGTTCGTTTCTGTGAAAGAAAGGACTCATCTTATTGGGATACAAAAATCTCTCGGAGCTAAAAATTTCTTTATTCTACTACAATTTTTGTTCGAGTCGGTTTTACTTTCCTTACTTGGCGGTTTTATTGGGCTAATTTTTGTTTACATCGGAATTTTAATAGCTAATGAATATGATATAATGGAATTTTCATTAACAATTAGAAACTTTTTTATTGGCAGTGGAATATCGATTGGGGTTGGTTTGTTAGCTGGAATTTTTCCTGCATATGTTGCTTCGAGGCTCAATCCGGTCGATGCTATAAATAAGGTTTCATAATATTCTTATTTTCTTGTTATTCAATAAAATGCTGAGGCATTAGAACCAATAGAATTTTATTGAACCAACTATTTAAAAAAAACTAAATAATCAAACATAAATTTTTTACATTTGTATTTTGTTTCTAATTGAAACAATATTTTGAATTAATGCAAATTACTAATTAGAATTAAAATAAGACCAATGAATTTTGTAGTATCAAGCGTAGAATTGTTGAAGCACCTTCAATCGGTAGGCAAAGTTTTAAATGCAAAAAACTCATTACCCATTTTAGACAATTTTCTTTTCGAAGTTACAATAGATAAATTAACTATGACAGCCTCCGATTTGGAAACAACTTTAATAAGTACTTTAGATATAGAAGAAGTTTCTGAAGAAGGAAGCATGTGTATTGAGGCACGCCGCATCTTAGATATTTTGAAAGAATTTCCGGAACAACCACTCAAATTCGATTTTGATATGGAGACATATATTGTCAAAGTTTTTTCGGACAAGGGAGTTTTTCAAATTCCAGGCGTTGGAATTGAAGATTTTCCGGCACTTCCCGAAATTGAAGAAGAGAAAAGAAACTCAGTACAGATTGAATCTGAAATACTATTTAAAGGAATAACAAATGCTTTTTTTGCCACTGCCGACGACGAACTTCGCCCAATTATGAACGGAGTTTTTGTTGAAATATCGAACAATAGTGTAACATGTGTGGCTTCCGATGCTCACAAATTGGTTCGCTACAGGAGACGCGACACAATGCCGGAAATTGAAGCCTCGTTTATTTTACCAAAAAAATCGTCTTCTCTGTTTAAAAGCTTGCTTCCTCGTGAACCCGAAAATCAAGTAAAAATTGAATTTGATGATAAAAATGCCTTCTTCGAATTTGATACCTACAAAGCTGTTTGTCGATTTGTGGAAGGTAAATATCCGAGTTACAATACCGTAATACCGGAAACCAGTCCCATTAAAATTGTTGTGGACAGAACCGATTTTTTGAAAACCTTAAGACGAGTTTCTGTTCTATCAAATCAGGCAAGCAACTTAATTAAGTTAAAATTGACGAGCAACAATATAGAAGTTTCAGGCCAAGATATTGATTATGCAATTTCTGCAGTCGAAAATTTGCCTTGCCAGTATGAAGGAGAAGAAATAGAAATAGGATTTAAGTCAATTTTCTTAATTGATATTTTGTCAAATTTATTAACCGATTCCGTTTCTATTGAACTTGCAGATTCAACACGAGCAGGATTACTACTACCTGTCGCTAACGAATTGAAAGATGAAGATATTCTGATGCTCATAATGCCAATGATGCTTGGAAATTAGACTTTATTCCTAAAATAAATAATATTAATTACCGCAAATTCAGAAAAAAACAATAGATTTTGAAGAATTTGCGGTTTTTTTTGAATAATCTATTAATTTTTACAAATATATATCTAATGCAATTAGAATTAAAACGACCAATCGTATTTTTCGATTTAGAAACAACCGGAATAAATGTTATAAAAGATAGGATAGTTGAAATTTCGATGCTAAAAATACTTCCTGGAGGAGACAGAGAAAGCAAAACTCTTTTAGTAAATCCAACTATTCCCATTCCGGCTGAAGTTGTAAAAATTCATAATATTTCGGACGAAGATATTAAAGACAAACCCACTTTTAAAGAAATTGCGAAGAATATTGCAAAATTTCTTGAAGGTTGCGATTTGGCTGGCTATAATTCCAATAAATTTGATATTCCACTGCTTGCCGAAGAATTTTTAAGAGCCGATGTAGATTTAGATATGAAAAAACATCTATGTGTCGATGTGCAGGTTATTTTTCATAAATTGGAGCCTCGAACGCTTGGTGCTGCACTTAAATTTTATTGCAAAAAAGAATTGATCAACGCTCATAGTGCCGAAGCAGACACCAATGCTACCTATGATATTTTGTTAGCTCAAATAGAAAAATACGACCAATTAAAGAATGATATTGAAACTTTATCGAAGTTTTCAGCCCATACCAAAAATGTCGATTTTGCAGGACGAATTGTATATAACAATGAAAATAAGGAAATTTTCAATTTTGGAAAACACAAAGGAAAATTGGTTGAAGAGGTTTTGAAAAAAGATACGGGATATTATTCATGGATGATGAACAATGAGTTTCCTTTATATACTAAAAAAGTACTTACTGCAATAAAATTGAAAAATCTACAAAGCAATTTCAAAATAGTTTCATAATCAGGATTTGATAATCAAAACCTTTTTTGTCTTTTCAGATATTTTGAAACGATTGTCTATTCGTTTTCCAATTATCCAAACAATTTTGTCTTCTGAAGTCAAAATCCATTGATTTTCTTTTTCAAGGATTGAAAATTTTTGGTCAATAAAAAAGTCGCTAAGTTTCTTTGACTTTTTCATCCCGAGAGGAAAAAATCTATCTCCTTTTTCCCACTTTCTAATTTTCAATGGAAATTTTAATGTATCGAAATCAAGATATGCAATTTCGGTATTTTTTTTAATTTTATCTGATGAAATAGAAGGATTCAAGCCTAATTTAAGTGAAATGGGTTCAGAGATTTCCTTTGTCTCTGAATTAATCTGAAATTCTTCATAAGAAATTGTTTTTTTTTCTGTAATAATAAGAAATTCTCTGTCAATAATTATTCTGTGAGATTTTGTGAAAAATTGCCTCCCCGAAACATATCCAATTGATTTACATATATCAGCGACATTTTCTTGAGTAAAACCAAATTTATATATCAGTTCATATAGAAATGTTTTATAAGGTTTGTGTTTTTGAAGCTCGTTTAATGATATTTTTATTTGATTCTCAGAATGGCTAATTACTTTATTTTTAACATCTTCAATTGCAGTTGCATAAATTTTTTCTGTGGCAGCAAGTTTTTCGATATTTTCCAATATTGTGTCAGAAAAAGCTGGATTGAGTTCATTAAACAAAGGCAAAATTTGGTGTCTGATTTTGTTTCTTTTATACTTTATAGACTTATTGCTTGAGTCTTCGCGAAAAGGGAGTTGATTTTCTAAACGATACGAATCAATCATTTTTCTATCGGCAAAAAGTAATGGTCTGACAATTTTATCGTTTTTCGCATTTATACCTGTCAGTCCTCGAATTCCGGTTCCTCTAATTAAATTTAGAAAAAAGGTTTCTACAATATCGTCTTTGTTGTGCGCAATGGAAATGTAATCGAAACATATTTCTTTCCTTATTTTTTCAAACCAATTGTAACGTAACTCCCTTGCAGCCATTTGAATGGAGATTTTTTGAGAACTGGCATATTTTTTAGTGTCAAATTTTTTCACAAAGAATTGAAGTTTATACTTTTTCGATAAACTACGTACAAATTTTTCGTCTTCCATAGATTCATCGCTTCTTAACTGAAAATTGCAATGAACAATAGCAATTTCAAGCTTTGTTTTCGCAAATAAATCTAACATTACAATTGAATCGATACCTCCGCTAACTGCTATTAAAACTTTGTCGTTTTTAGAAAATAGATTATTTTTTTTTATAAACTTGTGAAATTGGTTGTTCATATTTTATTTATTGATCACTATTTATTTAATGATTTTATCATAGCTTCAGCTTTTAGAAGGCATTCTTCATATTCTTTTTCAGGCAAAGATTTATCTGTAATTGCGCTGCCCACTTGGAAAGATAAATATTTTTCAGATTCGTTGTACAAAAAACTTCTAATTACAACATTAAAATCGAAATCTTTGCTCGGAGAAATGTAGCCAACTGCTCCAGAGTATAGCGATCTTTTAGTTTTTTCGTATTGTTCAATCAGTTCCATGGCTCTAATTTTTGGAGCACCTGTCATAGAGCCCATAGGAAACGAATATTTTATTAGGTCTATGTATGAATATTTTTTTTGAAGTTTCGATACAACAGTAGAAATCATATGATGCACCTGAGCAAAGCTGTAAATGCCGCATAACTCTTCTACTTTCACAGTATTTTTGCAGGCAGTTCGCGAAAGATCGTTCCTCACCAAATCAACAATCATTATATTTTCTGCTCTTTCTTTTGGGTCGTTTTTTAGTTTTTTTATTAACAGATTGTCATCTTTTGGATTTTTACCTCGTTTTATAGTTCCTTTTATAGGTTGCGAAATAATTTTGTCTTCAATTTTTTTCAAATATCGTTCAGGGCTTGCTGAAATCAGAAATTTGTCGTCAAATTTATAGAAACACGAAAAAGGAGTTGGTGATATTTTTTTCAAAATAGAAAATAAAAAATAAGGATTGATTTCCGCATTTTTAGCAAAAAATTCCTGGCAGAAATTTGCTTCATAAATATCCCCTCTTTTGATGTGTTGTTGTAGTTTTTCAATTATTTCAATGTATTCTTTTTTGCTTATTCGTTTTTTTATTACTACCTCATTTTTGCTTACCGTAGTTCGTATTTCTGTTGTTTCAATTGCTTGAAATATTACATCAATATTTTTTTCATTCAAATTTTGATTGTAAAATAAAATTTCTACCTTGTTTTTTAAGAAACAAAAAACATATTGAGGTTGAAAAAAATGGAGTTCCGGAAATTTTAATCTATCCAAGTTTTTTGAATTTAGGCTTTCGACCTCATTTTTCAAATCGTATGAAAAATATCCGAATAGCCAGTCGTTTATTGAATTACTGAAATGTTCAAAATCGTCAAAACAATTTTGATTTGCAACAATTTCTTTTATGCAACCAATAGCAGCAATTGTTTTGTATTTCGAGTATTCATATTTCGATTTATTGCTATTCAAAACATTATTGCTGTCGAAATATGCAATTCTGCCAAACTGTTTTGCCCAAATTAAAAGTTTATTTTTGAAAACTTCTAAGTCCCTAATTGAATATATTTTGCTTTTTCTCAATGTTTTTATTCATTATATTGTTTCATTTTAAACATAAAACAATCTTTCTCAAACACAAACTAATATTTCATGCCCGCATATTTTTATTTAGCAGTTTCACCAATTCAAACACCAGAGTAACAGGGTTTTGTTTATGATATTCTAATCTATTTTTATCTTGAAATAGTTTTACGGCTCTTTCAATTGCCTTTTTTTGACTTGATTTTGGGTCGTTCATTAAAATATCATATATGTTTTTGCTGAATTTCCATTCTTTACCATGCTTTTCATAATTAATTTCCCAAAATTTACTAAGTTGTTTATAATAAAAAGTTCTGTGGTTTTTTTGCTCAGTATATTGATAATGAAGATAAAACCAGAGTTCGAATGAATCATTTGAATATGCTGCTTTATATCCATTATTTTTTGCTTTTATAATAGCATTATCAAAATTTGATTTGCAATTTTTCTCGTCAAGTTTAATGTCCATATCAAAAACACACCAAACCTCATCGTAAGTTTCAGATTTAAGAATATTTTCTGTGCTCTCAATTAATTGTATCTTAGATTGTCCTAATCCAACAGCTTTAACACACAATGATAGCACAGGAAATGATTCGAAATACAATTTTTCAGTATTTTGTCCTTCGCATACAATCAGAATAGTACTGTAAGGCTCAACAGTTTCTACTTTATATTCTGAAGGTTTCACCTTTTTTAGCCAAGCTTTATTTTGCTTTTTATCACCGAATTTAATTGCTTTGGTTTTTTTAGGCATCGTCTTCAGTTTTTAGAATTTGATTAAAATCGCCTAAAAACGGAATTGCTCCATATTTTCCTTTTATATAGTCCTTCTCAAAGGATGTATTTTTTCTAACACCTTTAAATTTCACCAAAGTATATAAATGACTTTCTCCATATTTATCTTTTTCAACAAAATCAATTTGGTCTCTTCTTAATAATTTGACAGAAAGTAAATTAGTGTCGTGAGTTGCAAAAATTAATTGAGAGGTTTTGTTAACATCTGAATTAAAAAGCTCGACGATTTTTTTTGTGATTAATGGATGAAATCTTGCATCAAACTCATCAATTATTATAGGGCGTCCCTCTGTGAGCGCCAATAATAACATAGGACTTAGTTCAAATATTTTTTTTGTTCCTTCGGATTCATTAAATAAAAAATCAAAAGGCTCATTATGCACTACATTTTTTTTGCTGTCATATTTTTTATGCTCAGAAATTACTAATTTCTTCCCTTTCAAATCTTTTATTATTTCTTCTGGAATAGATTTTTTTAGATTATCTTCTGAAACCTCAATCAATTTTATATCTTCAATTCCCGTATCAGCTAATCTTAATAGTTTTAATACTTTTTCTTTAATGGTTCCAATTTCTAATATGCTTTTTGTAAGTTCATGTGAATTCATATCTTTCAAACCAGGAACAATAATTATTCGACTTAAGTAATTCGAGATACTTTGTGCTTTTTTACCATTTAAGGAGGCTATTGTAGTTAAAAATAAAGATTTTTCATCAATCAAACTATCATCATCATTATCGAATAAAGATAATCTCCTTGAGCCTTCTGCAAAATGTTTTTCACTAATTTTGATTATTTTGTTTTGATCTCGTATGAAAAAAGGTACTTCTCTAATATTAAGTTTTCCATATAGCCATTCACTTGTAATCTTTTTATCAGTTGCCTCAAAACCATATCTATAAGTAATATTTTCAAGTTGAAATATAAGTTGAAAAAAAGTTGGTTGATTTTCAGTTTCAGTACACAACCTGAAATTATCAACACTTTCTATTTCTTCATTATTTTTTACAGATAAAACAATTATACGCAGAAAAGTTGTTATAGCTATAATAATATTACTTTTACCTGATGCATTTGCTCCATAAATGGCTTTGCATTTCAATAAGGAATTATGATCTTGTATTGTACCTCTATTATCCAAATCATTAATTTTTGCCGATGTCAAATTTAAAGAATTAATATTCTTAAATGATTTGAAATTCCCAAAACTAAATTCATAAATCATATCTCTAATTTTAATATTTGCAATTAATTTACAAATATATGAATTAACATTATTGTTTTCAAACTACAGAAACTATTTTTGTTAAGAATAAATTATCTGCAAAAAAACCTTATTAATTTAAACACCCAAAGCTATTAAATTTATATATTTGCTCATTAATACTGCTTAAGATTTGATGATAAAAAAGGCATTTTTTTTGAACATGTTGATTTTTGCTACCATAATGGCATTGTCGCAAGATATTCATTTTTCTCAATTTAATGCTTCTCCAATAAACTTAAATCCATCGAATTGTGGCAGTTTTCCTGGAGATTTCAGACTTGTAGCAAACCAAAGAAATCAATGGAAATCGATTACCACTCCTTACAAAACTTTTTCGACTTCATTAGATAAAAATTTTAAAAAATTAAATATTCGCAAAACATTTTTCGGTGCAGGATTTTTAGTAAATTCCGATAAAGCCGGCGATGGCGAATTTGGGACAACTCAAGTAAATCTATCATTTGCTGCACATTACAAATTAAAAAAAGATAGTAGTGCAATTTTATCTTTTGGCACTGGCGGAAATATTTTTCAGTATAGTGTTAATTATGATAATTTCACTTTTGGCGAACAATATGATGGAAGATTTAACTCTAAATTGCCTACTGGTGAGGATTTTACAAAAATGCAAGACAATCTGTTATTTTTTGATGTTAATGTAGGATTGAATCTGTTTTTGAAGTTTAAAAGACAAAATCATGGAAATATAGGAATCTCCTTAAATCACATAAATTCTCCAAATGTTTCTTTTTTCTCAAATGAAAATTCAATAGCAAGAAAATTTGTTTTCCATGGCAATGCTTCACTAAAGTTAGAAAAGAGATTTACTTTATTGCCCGGCTTCTTTATACAGAATCAAAATTCTTTAAACGAGATAAATATTGGTAGTTTAGTGAAATATAATTTAAATAATATTCTAGTTCATTCAATTTATTTTGGTGGATATTTTCGTTGGAAAGATGCGCTAATAGTTCATTTTGGACTTGACTATAAAGACATAAAACTTCAGTTTAGTTACGATGTAAATTTGTCGCGGCTTCGTAGTGTAAGCAACGGAAGGGGAGGATTGGAGTTATCTCTAATTTATATTTTTGATCTCTCAAAAAATAAAGAAAGTTTGAATAGAAAAATATGCCCGACATTTATTTAATTACAAATTAACAATGATTGTTATTAGATTGTATAGTAGTTTATTAAGTAATTACAAAACGTTTATTCAGAAAAAATTGTTTGTTTGTATTTTCCTATTTGTATTTGTAATGAATTCAGTTTCAGCACAAAATGTGAAATATTTAGTAGAAAGTGGTGATAAATATTTTGCTGCTAAAAATTATATAGCTGCTTCAGATAATTACAAAAAGGCAATCAAATTGAATGAAAATATTATTGAAATATATTATAAATATGCCCAATCTTGCAGATTATCAAGAAATTATACTGAAGCTGAAAAGTGGTATAAAAAAACAATTAAAGAAAATTCCATAGAATTTCCCTTGTCGGGATTTTGGCTTGCAGAATGTCAAAAATATCAAGCAAAATATAAACTTGCCTCAAAATCATTTATTCAATTTTATGAAAACTACGAACTTGAAAATGATTTCTATAAATTAAAATCAAAATATGAAGCCGAGGTTTGTGAAAATCATGCAAATGTTGAACAAATTGATGAAAAAAAGCAAGTTCAGAAACTCGATACTGTAATAAATTCAGATTATAGCGAATTTAATGTGTTTGAATATGATGATTCGACTATAATATTTTCGTCTTTGCTTACAAATTCAAATGAATTGGATAACTATTGCATAAAATATTTCAAAATAGATAAAAATAAACTAAGGAAGAGCACTTTTTTCGAAAACGAAGAAAATGTGTGTGAAATTACGCATATTTGTTTTTCATCAGATAAAAAAACTATTTATTTTACAAAAAGGCTGACTTTAAAAGAGGAAAAACAGAGTAAGATTTACAGAGCAAATTTCAACAATGGAAAAATTGAAAATCAAAAAATGCTATCAGAAAATGTAAATTTTCCGGAATCTAATTCTATTCATCCTTTTATTACAAATTTTCACGATCAAGAGTTCCTAATATTTTCTTCAGATAGAGAAGGTGGTTTTGGGAAATTCGATTTGTATTCGTGCCAAATTTTTGAAAATGGAAAAACCGGAAATTGTCAAAACTTGGGAAATCAAATAAATTCGATTGATGATGAAATTTCGCCCTTTTATTTTGCGGGGGATACTAATCTGTTTTTCAGCTCTAAATGGCATGGTAGTTTCGGTGGATTTGATGTTTATAAATCTAAAGGTGATTTTTCTATATGGGAAATTCCGGAAAATTATGGACATTCTGTAAATTCCTCTCTTGACGATCTGTATTTCTCGTTCAATAATAGTACAAAAATTTCATATTTTGTTTCAAATCGAGGAAAATCGAGTATTTTTAATAAGTATGAAACTTGTTGCAATGATGCTTACTCTCTCAAATTGCCTGAAACCCATAACGATACGGTCAGACATATTCTAAAAATGGAGAATTTGTTTCAGGGACTTTGTAGCTATCTTCCGTTAAATTTGTACTTCGACAACAATCAACCAAATCCACAAAACGAGGACACAACAACAAATTTGAGTTACGAAACCCTTGTTTTAGAATATCTAAATCAAGTAGATATTTATAAACAAGAATTTTGCGATGACTTGCAAGACAGCGAGTTAGAAGTTTCGATGGCACAAATAGATTCCTTTTTTGGTCAAGAAGTAAAAAAAGGATATTATGATTTGCTAAGGTTTTTTGAAGACTTAGTAGAATTATTAGAAAATGGCAAAACAATAGAAATTTCCTTGAAAGCATATGCAAGTCCTTTAAATTCAGCAGAATATAATATAAAGCTTTCGAAACGAAGAATTGTTAGTTTGAAAAATTTTATGCGAGAATACAAGAATAGTTCTCTTGCAAAATATTTTGAAAATCCGGATGCTTCGCAATTAACAATTATTGAACAACCTTTTGGTGAAAGCAAATCGCCAGTGAATATTTCAGACGATATAAACGATTTGAAAAATTCAGTTTATAATCCCTTGGTTGCAAAAGAAAGGAAAATTTCAATTACTTTGATTGAAATGAAATAATTGAAGCTTTTGCTTCTTTGTAACTAATCAGTGTCAGAAACTTGAAGTTAATATACGCTTCCTCTCTGTGAAATTCGCATAGATTAAAACGAATTATTTACAACCCATATAATTATAACTTTTCAACACACTGATTACATACAAATAATTCATTATGATGGGATTAAAGGAAAAAGACAAAAATAGTTTGCGAGCATACAGAATTCTTATATTTTTGCAAAAGTGTTTTTAATTTAAATTAATTTTATATCAAAGTCAATCAATATTATGACATGAATCAAGTAGTACAACAGAAATTTACACACATGTTTGCGAGAACAATTTTAGAAATTTTAAAAACCCAATAGATGACCTACTTTAATCAGAATAATAAAAATGTACGCTTATACCCTAAAATTCCGTGTGTAAACGTACATTTTTCTAAAGACAAAGAAGATATAAGCGTACATGTACGCTTACA
>JABHKC010000087.1 GCA_018692315.1 Bacteroidota bacterium
AAAAAGTGCCATATGAGTATGGTCATAGCGAAGAAAAAATGAAAAAGTTAAGAAACAGCCAAATCAAAAATCTCAAGAAAAAGATAGAAAACCTTAAATTTACAGATAATGAATTTAAGGAACTGTTAACAGCTAAGATAGTATAAATATCATTAAGCTAAAATTTTAGCTTATAAGATAAGACCCATAATAGCCGCTTTGAAAAACGTTCATTCGTTTTACTGAGAGAGCTGTGCATTATAGTTAGGTTGTTAGTTTTATGTAAGAGTCAAGGAATCATTAAATTCTCAATTTCATTGTCGCCCAGAAAAATGAAAGTCAGCTTTGGAATTTGTGTTCGAATTATTAATTTTTCAATTATATTTGAAAGTTTAATTATTGAAGACAAAGCTTTTTGAAAGATAAAAAAAACATACAATTTAATAAGCTGATTATTAAATTTATAGGTTTAGTAATGTTTGGCAATTTCCTTATGTTTGCTTCAGGGGCAATGGCTCAATATACTCATGAATGTGAAGAAATTGATACCCGAAAAGCTGTTAAACTTTACGAAAAAGCAATAGACTTGCCCGAATATAAAAAATCTGAAACTTACGAATTGCTTTTGGAGGCAATAAAAGTTGAACCGGATTATTTCGATGCACTTTACGTTTTAGCCGAAATAAATTATTTCAAAGCAAAAAGAAACTCAAAAGCAGTTGATATTAGAGTTGCAAAAAAATCGCGCACCAATTTTTCTCGTGCCGAAAATTATTTTTTGAAAGTAGTTGAATTGTGTCCCTCTTTCAATAAGTACCATTCCTATTATTTCCTTGGCGAATATTATCATTATTTGAACAAACGAGAAGAGTCTGCAAAATATCTAAGGCTTTTTGTTTCAAATAATACTAAGTCGAAAAATGACTTGGCAAATGCGAAGAAAATGCTCAATGATGTTGAAACATATTTAGATTTGATAAACAATCCTGTGCCTTTCGATCCTGTGAAAGTTACTGGAGTTTCATCGGAATACGACGAATATCTTCCCTTGATTAGTCCCGATGGAGAATTGGTTTTTTTTACAAAAAAATACAGAAAAAAGCCAATGGGCGAACTTACAGAACGCGAGTTTGAGGAGTTTACTTTTAGCGAAAAACTAAATTCTGCTGGTGTGCGTATCGAGCAATTTTCGGAAGGAAAAAAAATGCCTTTTCCTTTCAACACCGGAGCAAATCAAGGTGGGGTAACAATTTCTATCGACAACAATCATTTGTTTGTAACTATTTGTAATTTTATTCAAGTGAACAACCAACCATACAACAATTGCGATATTTACACCTCCGATTATGAATATGGAGAATGGACAAATTTGCGAAAATTAGATAAAAATATAAATGGCAAAACTACCTGGGAGGGGCAACCAACAATATCCGCCGATGGGAAAAAATTATTTTTTGCAAGTGCCAGACCCGGAGGTTTTGGTGGAATAGATCTCTATCAAGCAGATAAAGACGAAAATGGGAATTGGACGCAAGTGAAAAATCTTGGATCAAAAATTAATACAAAAGGAAACGAAAAATCTCCGTTTATACATTCCGATAGCCAGACACTTTATTTTTCGAGCGATAAATTGATTGGTTTGGGAGGCTTCGATATTTTCTACACGAAATATCTGAACGATGGAACATGGTCGGTGCCAAAAAATATTGGCTACCCAATAAATACCGAAGATGATGATCTTGGATTTGTTGTCAGCACAGACGGAAAAAATGCCTATTTCTCATCGAATAAATTGAGCGAAGATGGCGGCTGGGATATTTATTCTTTTGAACTTTATGAAGAAGCAAAACCCGAGAAGGTATTATTCGTAAAAGGGCAACTTATTGACGCTGAAGGAAATGAGCTTACCGATGCCTCTCTCGAACTGAAAAGTGCTAAAACAAAAAGAGTTACAGAAGGATTAGTAGATAAAATTTCCGGAAAATATGCAGTAGCTGTACCTATAGAAAAGGACGAACAGTTTTTAATGACTGTTAGAAAAAACGAATATGCTTTTAGCTCACAATTTATTAATCCCGATGAAGAGGATTTTTCTAAACCCGTTTCAATAGACTTTGAGGTGAAACCCATTGAAGTGGGCACTACTGTGAAAATTAATAATATTCATTTTGCTACAAATTCTTATGAATTAAAAGAAACAAGCAAATTTATTCTGGATAATTTCCTTGAGTTTTTAAATGAAAATAGTAGCATAAAAGTTGAAATTCACGGACATACTGACAAAGTTGGAAACGATCAGGAAAATTTAGTTTTGTCGAAGAATAGAGCAAAAGCTGTGAGCGATTATCTTGTAGAACATGGAATTGGCAGTACAAGATTATCATCGAAAGGTTTTGGCGAAGATTTGCCGGTTGCAAGCAACGAAACCGAAGAAGGCAGAGCTCTCAACCGAAGAACAGAATTTGTTATTGTTGAAAAATAAGCTCAGATTAAAGTATGGAAAACAATATTTCGGGACAAAAAAGTCGCTGCCAATGGGCTGGAAATGACAGCTTGTATATAAAATATCACGACGAAGAATGGGGAGTCCCTGTTTTTGACGATTATAAATTATTTGAGTTTTTAATATTAGAAACTTTTCAAGCCGGGCTAAGCTGGTTGACTGTTTTGCGAAAACGGGAAAATTTTAGGCAAGCATTTGACAATTTCGATTTCGAAAAAGTTTCTTTGTATTCCTCAGAAAAAATTGAAAATCTTTTACAGAACAAAAATATTATTCGGAATAAGCTAAAAATTAATGCAACAATTTCTAATGCCAAAGCCTTTATTGATGTTAGCAGAGAATTTGGCTCGTTTAGTAAATATATATGGGATTTTGTTGGGCAAAAACCAATAACAAATTCTTATAAGTTTATGAACGAATTGCCTGCCAAAACCGAACTTTCCGATAAAATTAGCAAAGATTTAAAAAAGCGAGGATTTAAATTTGTCGGGGCAACAGTTATGTATGCTCATATGCAAGCCACCGGCATGGTAAACGATCATACAACAGATTGTTTTAGATATGATGAAATAAATTGCTTGTAAACTTTAGCCTGAATGATTCCTGAATATTTACGAAATTCATGAATTAATCAGGTTCGTTTTATCCCAGAAAGTTGAAAAAACTAAACTTTCGATAGAATCAGTGATTTTTTGCGTTTTCCCAGACACTGCAAGCGTGTATTTCTCAAGATGAAAATTAAAGGCAACAAACACAAAAATATTACAAAATCTAATTGAAACTCAAACTAATAGTAATAATCATTGCCATATCTTGCCAAATCTTCGAAAACTAACCGGAACTTCCACCTCCCACCAAAATTCTCAAATTATTAAAAATACATATACGCCAAATCCTTCACTTTAAGCCCGCCGGCTTGGGTTTAGCTCAACAACGAATATAAAAACTACAGTGCCTGGCACTGTAGTTTTTCGCTGTTTTTATATTCTTAGGTGGTGTAAGTAGTTATTACTTCAATTCATTTAATAAAGTTTCAGATGCTAGCTTTCCTAATTCATTAGAGGCTAAAGGACTTGCCCCAGTAATTAATTTTCTATCAATACAAACGGTATTGTCAGATTCGGTATTAATAATATTAGCTCCTAAACTTTTTAATCTTTCGCTTACCCCTAAAATCATATGCCCTGGCAAATAACCAACCATCGGAGTCATTTCATCGACAGCGTCTGGGAATACGGCCATATTGTATCCTTTATAAAGGAATTCTTGGTTATTTAGAGTCGTTGATAATAATGAACCTGGCCCATGGCAAAGTGTAATGGTAAACAAATCATTTTGATGTGCCCAATTCAATATTTTTCCAACGTTTTTGTCTTCAGGAATACCTATCATTGCTCCATGTCCACCTGGTACAAATACAGCAGCATAAGAGCTATCATTCGCAAATGAATTAGTAATAAATTCAGCTAATTTTTTAGGCTGCTCAAAACTTGATTTGTACTCGTTGTATATCGCTTTTACATTCTTGTCTTCTTCAGGAAAAGCCCACATTTCAAATACTACAGGTTTACCTGTAGGGGTAACTATTTCAAAATCAAAGCCTGCATTTTTTAAATGCAACATTGGCACTAGAGCCTCTATAGGGTGGTTTCCTGTAGAAAACAATTTCCCATTTTTCATTTCTAAGTTCTTTTCTTCAGTGAAAATTACTAAAATTTTAGATTTATCTCCTTGATATTTAGTGTATGAAATATTTTCAAAATCGCTTACATCAACTGTACCTAGCGTAAGTGCCAATTTTGAAGGGCTATAAGAACCATCTGCTTCTAGTTTAGGTCTGGTTGTAACGTATATGACTACAGCAAGAAGGATAATGATACTTGCTAATCCAATTAATATTTTTTTCATCATGATTTCTAAATTTTAATATGTCTCAACTAACTTTAAGCTATTTTAATTACAATTTTACCTTTTGCTCTGCCTGATGCAAGATGAGTGAATGCTTCTATACTATCTGCAAAAGGATAAACTTTATCAATAACTGGTTTAATTTTTTCATCTTCAACCAATAGTTTAATTTCATTCAGATGTGCTCCATTCGGATGCATAAAAATATACTTGTAGCTTGCATCTTTAGCATTAATCAGTTTTACTAACTCTTCTGAAAGTTTGTAATCAACCATTCCAAACATTTTAGCCGTATCTTCATCTAAAGCTCCTTTAACGCTAACAACTTTACCACCTTGTTTTAGAAGCTCAAAAGCTTCAACGGTATAATTATCACCGAGCGTATCAAACACGATATCAAGGTCTTTTGCAATGGTTTTATAGTCCTCTTTTTTGTAGTCAATTACAATGTCAGCTCCAAGTTCTTTAACCCACTGTACATTGCTGGTACTTGTGGTTGTATAAACATAAGCTCCTTTAGCTTTAGCATACTGAATAGCCAAACTACCCACACCCCCTGATCCAGCATGAATAAGAACTTTGTCATTTTGTTTTACTCCAGCGTGTTCTAATGATTGCAAGGCCGTAAGTCCTGCCAATGGTAAACTTGCGGCTTCCTCGAAAGAAATATTTCCAGGTTTTTTTGAAACGGCAACACTGGTTACAGCAACATATTCAGCAATTGTACCCATTTGCTCCTGTGGCACTCTGGAATAAACCAAGTCTCCAATTTCAAAATTGCTTACTTCATCTCCTTTTTCAACTACAATTCCACTTACATCGTAGGCAATTGTACTTGGCATAGGGATAGGCAGCATGTCTTGCAGGTATCCTAACACAATAAGTTTGTCTATTGGATTAATTGCTGCAGCCTTAACTTCGATAAGTATATCTGTGGCTTGTATGTTTGGTTTACTTACTTCGTTAAAAGCCAAACTATCTTTAAACTCACCGTATTTTTCTATTTGTAGTACTTTCATAATTGTATCTATTAAATTGTTTCTAATAAGTTGATACAAAGATATGGTGAGGATTCTTGAAAAAAATTGACCTATGGTAAGAAAGTTATCTTTTTGCTTTTTCTACTCTTATTCGGCTCAAACTTTCTTGTGTAATACCTAAATATGACGCTATGTGATAGTTTCGAGTATGCTGTTCTACATCAGGGTAATCCTTTAAAAACAAGTCATAGCGTTCGGCTGCGGATAATTGTAACTGATTTAAGATTCTTTTTTCTAGACTTATGGAAAGGCGTACTAAATTTCCCCTTTGAAAGGGTTCTAATTCTGGGAATTTAGAAAGCATTCCAAAAATATTTTCAGCATTAAATTCTATGATATTAGATTCGGTAAGACTTTCTATTGTCAACGTCGCAAGTTGATTATCATGAAAAGCGATATAGTCGCTGATCCAGTTATTTTCAATCGCGAAATGCAGGGTGTGTTCTTTCCCATGTCTATCGGTGAGATACGAACGAAGACATCCACTTTTTACAAAATATACTTTATCCACCTTTTGTCCCTGTCGAATGAGAGTTGAGCCTTTAGGAGTTGTTCTTTCTTTTGAAATAGAAATAAGATAGTCTTCTGCTTCTATACTTAAATGTATGTTGTCTTTTATTTTTTTTATTAATTCTTCCATTTCTCAGATTTGGGCAATTACTTACAACGTTTGCATATGAATAGTTGCCAAGTGCGAGCTTCAAAACTCACAAAATTACTAATATTGATACGGGCTACAGCCCTTGATATTATTGACATATGGCAATTATTTATAATGCGTTGTGTGTGCCCAGCATAAGCGTATGCGGACACCCACCTTGATGTTCAAGAAAAATTTGAAAAATACAAATTATTTTTTGAAAATAAAAATTGATATTCAATTTGGGTAGGCATTAAATATTTCCAGAGAGTGAAAGTCTC
>JABHKC010000088.1 GCA_018692315.1 Bacteroidota bacterium
GCACATCATCTTTGACCGTCCTCAATTTTTATTCCATCAAAATAGCTCGCTATTACTCAAAAATAAAAATCTGTGGTAGTTCAAATCTGACACACATTTTGAACTTTCGAGACGAAAATTTATGAATTATTCAGGTTAGAATTGTTATTCAAAATATATTAGTAATGAATATATTGGTGTACCCATGAGCATTTGCTAATTAAAATTTACTAATATGAAATACATTTCAATATTAAGAGGGATAAATGTTGGTGGGAGAAGAAAAATCTTAATGGCTGATTTAAGAGCCCTTTACAAAGATTTAGGATTTTCGAATGTCGCCACATATATTCAAAGTGGGAATGTAGTTTTTAGCACCAATCAAAAACAAGAAGGTTTGGCAGATAAAATTTCAAATCAAATTTTCGAAAGATTTGGTTTTAATCTACCTGTAATTATTAGAACTAATGAAGAGCTTGAGAAGGCAATTGATAATAATCCATATCTGAAATTAGAAAATGTAAAAATAGAAAATCTTTGTTTGACCTTTTTGTCAGACGTTCCACAAGCCAACTTGCTTGAAAAATTGAAAGAAATAAGTTATCCTCCTGACCAATTTCAAGTAATTGAAAACAATATATTTATCTATTTTTCAGGAAAATATAGTGATACTAAACTAACAAACAAATTTTTTGAAGACAAATTGAAAATCTCGGCAACTTCAAGAAATTGGAAAACTGTTAATAGATTATTAGAATTAGCAAAATTATAACTCATTCATTTACTGAAATATGATTTCACAAACTGAACTAAAAGAATTTCTCGACGAAAAATATTATCAATATAATGTGCCCGAATTTATTGAAAGCGATCCCATTCAAATTCCGCATATGTTTTCAAAAAAAGAAAATATCGAAATTTCTGCATTCCTAACGTCAACTATTGCATGGGGGCAACGAAAAACTATTATTAAAAACGCAAAGTTCCTTCTTAATTTAATGGATAACAGCCCTTTTGATTTTGTTTTGAATGTTACGGAAAAAGAATTGAAAATTTTTGAGAATTTCAAACATCGAACTTTTAATGGTGAAGATTGCATGTATTTCATCAAATCGCTTCAAAATATATATAAAAATCACGGTGGTTTACAAAATGTTTTCTATAAGGCATATTCTCAAAACCAGGAAATAAAAGATAGTTTGTTATATTTCAGGCAAGTTTTTTTTCAATTAAATCATCCGAAACGAACAACAAAACACATCTCAAATATCGAAAAAAAATCAGCCGCAAAAAGACTTAACTTATTTCTAATGTGGATGATAAGAAACGACAATCGAGCTGTTCATTTTGAACTTTGGGAGAATTTTTCGCCATCGAAATTATATATCCCATTAGATGTTCACTGTGGAAATATTGGTAGAAAACTGAACTTACTTCACAGGAAACAAAACGATTGGTTAGCTGTTTCAGAACTCACAAACAAACTAAAGGAGTTCGATGATCAAGATCCTGTAAAATACGATTTTGCTTTGTTTGGTATTGGCGTGAATGATGATTTGTAGAAAGAACGCTTGGCATTAGATAGACACAAAAAATCAAAATTGTTTTAAAACTCCATTTACTTTGGCAAAGTTTAGAAACTTAGGCATTGCTATGAAATAACTTGCCCATTCAAGCTTGCTCTTTTGCACGCAAACTTCGTTAAAAATACTCGCCGTAGCTATGGCTATGCCTGTGTTTTTTGCCTTGTTATCGTACAAAATAACTTCGCTTGCATGGTCAACTTATTTCGTAGCAAAGCCTTAGTGAAATTTACCTCCTGATTTTCAGGTCTTTTTTATAAACATAAACATTCGCTTTGGCTTAGAACTGTTCAAATACTTTTCAACAAAATCTTTTTCTCGCTCCATGTTTGAAATTAGTTTAGGCATCCTTTTTCTTGAATCTGAAATTAGTTTATTCAAGTCTTTATTGTTCGACACTAAAGTTTGAAACATTTTGTCTGCAGCATAAATACTTGTCTCAATATCTGAAATCATTTTTTTTAATGTGCTGTCGGGCAATTTTGTTTTCAGAAATTGTTTGTTTTTATAAGAAATATACAGATTGTAGATATCTATTCCATAGTTTAAAGTATCAATTGCAATATTGTATTTTGTGTTTTCAATTTGAAAATAATTTTCATCTATCTGAATTTTAATTAATTCATTGATAATTCCGGATTGTATAATTCGCTTGTTCGATTGTTCCAAAGCCGCAACCACATCAAGTTGTTCATGTTTTGTTATTGAGTCCTTGTATTCAAAACTACCCGATTGTTCAATCTTTGAGAAATCCTGATTGTAAAAATCTTGATGGTTAATCGGATTTTCTAAAAACTGCCAAATTGGGTCGAAAGGAATATGTGTTTTTACAAATATTTTTGGCTCTATCAAGAAGTACTCATCGCAAAATTTATGTATAAATCTGTCATTTTGTTCATATCCTGCTGCCCAGGTTACATCAATATTGTAATATTTGGAATCGATTAGTATAGCATTCCAAACATGACTCAAATTTATTATTTTTCCATCTGTATTTCTGGCATATCCTCGAATCACATATGATTTTATCTGCTGAACCACACACATTGCATGAAAAATTTCAGAATAATGCTGACAAATTCCTTGTCTGTTTTCAAGAGCCTCATCAATTATTTCACTTTTGGAAAAGTATCTGCGAACTATGTTTTTTTGCTTTAAATCGTATTTGATGTTATGGGCTATCCATACATAAAAAGCTCGGGTTTTATCTTTGTCGGAATAGAGATTTTCTGATAAATAAGTAGATATTTCTTCTATAGTTTGCAAAGAATCAGGCACAGACTTCGACCTACCGTCGATTTCCGAATTGCAAATTCCTGCTGTCGGTAAAAGAATTACAATAAGAAATAATATTTTAGTTTTCATTTCTGTGAAAATTTAAAATTTCAATTGAAGCAAAAAAATATTTAAATACCAACAATTTATTCATTATTAAATTCATTTTTTAGTTCAATAACAACATTTTTCTGATTATCCGTAAGGTTATCTGCGGTAAAAAATGAAATTCCTTTTGCACCGTTTTCCTTTGCTAGAATTATTGCATTCCTTAAATCTGATGGTTCTCTCAATGCAGAAACATATAATCCCGAAAATATTGGAAAATCCACATCGTTCACACCCTGCCTCGTGGCAAATCCTATCCAATTTATATTTTCATTATAGAAATTTTGATAAAGCATTGGAAATGCAGCATCTAAATCCCAATCGTTCCAAGCCTGTCGTACCATTTGACGCGACATTTCCGGAAATGGGAAAACTGCCGCAGTCATTTTGGTGTCGTTGCTGTGGGCTATATTAACCAGATCGTTTACTAAAGTTGTAATTGCATTAAGCCTGTATTGTCGCCACTCTGTACTTAATTCAGGATTTTTAAAATCAATTGGATCTTTGCCAAAAATCTTTTTAAACCCTTCTCGTGCAATAGGATGATAGCCAAAATCATATTCAGGCATTTCATGATCTTGAATCAAGCCATATTTTGGTTGCAAATCGGCACCAAGAATTACATCTACATAACGCACATAATCTAAATGAATAGATGCCAGTCCTTTAACTTTTGTTAGCTTTCTTACAATATTTTTAATATGATTGCATGCGTCCGGATGAAATGGACTTAACCACTGATAATAATCGACATAGGCTCTATACTCTAATGAATTTTGCCCAAGTCTATTGACTGCATACCACTCTGGATGTTTTTTTGCGATTGAATCGTTCGGTCTGTTTAGTGTCCACATCCAAGCATGGATTTTTATGTTTTTTTCATTGGCATATGGCAATAACTTATTAAAAAATTCGGGACTTCCGCTAAGCAATATTTCAGATATTCCCAATTCTCGATAATAGTTTAACTTATCAATCCAAATTTCTTTTTCAAAAGTTTTTCCACCATGGGCCCAAGCAGCAAAAATGAATTTTTCGGAAGTTTCTTTAGTGCTCAATTGAGAAATTTCGCTGGACTCTTTGCAAGAAAAAAATGTAAATGCTAAAATAATAACCAAAAAATATTTCATTGTCAGAAATCTAAATTTTCATATAAGAATTAGTTGATAGTTTTGCTTGGCTTCACCCTTTTGTTTTTCCGGTCATTTCTACAATTGTTAATTTCAGCACACAAGTTCTGTTCAAAATTCTACTCTCGAACGAAAAATCGGATTTGTTAGTGTAATGTTCCATAATCATATTCAACCCGTAATTTCTTTCCTTTTCATCCTGAACAATTGAAATATTTCCATTTCCAACAATGCTTTTAAAATTCATGGTGCATTGGCAGGCAGAATCAGAAATTATTAATTTGTGAGCAGTGTCAATTTGGAAGCAAACATTATTGTTTTTAGAAATCACATCAAGTTTTCTGCCCTTTTTTGCCGTGTGAAAATATATTGATTTTTTCTCTACTGAATATCCAAAATTCATTGCAACAATATATGGCAAATTTCCATCGCACAAAGCAATTCTACAAATATCAGCATCTTGAAAAACCTGACTAAATTCAGCAGAACTATCAAAATTCTTTTCTTTTTGTTTCATTATAAAATTCCTGTTTATAATTAAAATTTTGTCAAAAATATAAATATTGCTGATTATTTTGAATATACTTCGTTCCTCTAAGAAAACTCCATTTTATTCAAATGGCTTTAAGAAAACGGCAAGAACAAGGCTTGTGAAGAATTTGGAACTCAGGAGTTTACTTTTGTAAATGACTGATTCAAAATTCAAGCATAACGCAGTTATTGTCGTTTTCTTAGAGCCACTACTTCAAATAAAAAATCTCTGCCAAAGTAATTACAATCAATGATGTAATCATACTTATCATCATCATCACAAAAAAATCGGATAAGTAATGTTCATAAATCATAAACAACATACACATATAGAAAAGAAAACAGCCAACAATACTGACTAAATATTGCTTCTTTTCATTAAAATAAAATCTGGCTGCGGCAATTGAAACTAATGGCACCAAAAAAAACCAAAAGACTATGACACTTATAACATTCCACCCAAACAACAAAGAATAAGGCACAAGCACAGCTGATAATGAAGCTATTACTACAAATATTGAAATAATTATGTTCGCTCTGATTTTTTGAAAATTTAAGGTTTTCATAATTTAAATATTTTTAGTTCGGGTATAAATTTCTTAAATTAAAATACAAAACCAAATCCTCATTTTTGAAATATGCCAAAAAAAAGCTCAATTGTAAATCATACAATTGAGCTTTAAAACTGCAAAAAGTTTTATAGAATCTGAAAAAAACTATTTGATAAGAAGTTTTTTAGTTTGCTTGTTATCGCCTGCTATTAAGGTATATGAATAAATACCACTTTGCAAATTGCTAAGGTCAATTGAAATTCTATGTTTTCCTCCGGTTTTTTCACCAAGCTCAAAAGTTTTTACTTTTTTTCCGGCTATATCGAAAATACTCAAGTTCACATCGCATGAATTTGAAATACAAAATGATATTTCAGTTTCGCCTGAACATGGATTTGGAGTATTTTGATTGAGCACAAATTCTTGATTTTGCAAATCTGCAACACTTGATGTTTCCGGTGGTATTCCAAAATTTAAACGAATCATAGGCAGATCATCAGTAATATAACCCCAATCGCCATCAGACACTAAATAAATATATGCAGTTTGCGGAATATGAGAGAAAGAATTGTCGCTTCCTACATAAAAATCCGGGCCATAAGTTTCTATACCAACATTAATTAATCCGACTCGAAGATATTCGCTTTGAGCATCGAATTCGAATGGAATATCTATCCATCTTCCTATATCGGTGGCTGAAATTACATATTCGTCCGAGGTGAGCATGGTTGGCCAATTCTCGGTTTCCGGATCCCATATTTTTGCAATAATAGTAGATCCTTCCTGAGTATCTTCATGTACAAAAACTGAAACCGAAGCAGCAGCGGTGCTTTCATCGAGAGGGTCACCTGCCACCGAAATATAATATCTTACGCACCAGGCATCTCCATCGCCAGAGTTTGCTGTTTCTGAAATATAAGTGCCAGTGTATGCTCCGGTTGGGCTGGCAGGATCAGTATCGCGGGCAAATACAGAATCGGTAATTTCAAATTCGATCTCACCAAAATTATCTTCAATAACTAATTCCGTGTCATCGAAAACCAGCTCATGATAACTGGTATATTCACCTATTTCGCTTGGGAAAAATGCCGGTTCAATTAGTTTTGAAGTATCTAATGTCATCGACAAAAGATTTAAAGTATCACCAAAAGAAGTAAAAATAGTATCGTTTTGTTTGGCTACATCAATTTTTACAGAAACATTTTGAGTTGTTGCACCAATATTTGTAGCAACTCCCTGAAACATAATTCCATTATTATCTTCTATTGCTTCCGAGATTTGGCGTAGTGGAATTTTTGTGATCAAGCCAAAATTTGTATAAAAAAAGCTCGGAACTACTTCTTTCATATAGATGTTAACATCTGGCGTTTCAAACACTTCAATATTGTCGATGGAACAATCTGCGGCATCCGTGCCAAAATATTGAAATCCAATTCGTATTCCTTGTCCGGAATATGAACTTAAATCCAGAACTGCTGTTTTCCATTCCCAATTGTCCCAGGGCCAGCAAAAGGCTGCGCTACACATTTCTTCATTATCTTCAATCCAAATAGCATCTGTCCATGTAAGACCACTATCTAATGTAATTTTCACCATCAAATCTGCATTATCATTGGGTTCTAACAACCAATAATAACTGGTGTTAAAATCGAATTTCATTGTGATTGCCTGAGCCGGAAGTACAATTGTTGGAGTAATAATCCATTCGTCTTGTGCTGGCGGAGGAACAACATCATCCCAATTTACTGTTGCTGATGGAGTAGGATTACCGTATTGACTGGATTGTACCCAATTTTTATTAGGACTTGTATTGACAAAAGTCCAGTCGGCCGGCGGCCATGTATCGAAACTTTCTGACAAAAGAGTGGTGGTTGTACTTTTTATATACTTTGTATCGGTTCTGCATGGTACATTGTCAGCACTTCGGCTGGCCATATCAGTTTCATCAAATTTACTTTTCTTCGATTTATTTGTGTAAGATTGCGCAAATGAGCTAATGCCAATTGCTATTAAAAATGTTAAGATGATTAATTTTTTCATATCTTTGTTATGTAAAATAATTTATTAATAGATTATTTGAAAAAGTAGGGGGATAGTTGGTGAGAGTTTTATTATGAGTTGAGTTGCCAGCTACCCCCTACAAAATGATTTTTATAATTTAGTATCCGTGTTATTAAATACTATTGGTTGCCATGAGTTAATAATTATTATATAAAAATCATTAGTATATTATGAATGTTATTTTCTTCAATTCTCAATAAAAATTAAAGAATATAACTGTTATAAAAATTTTTAAAACTACGGAGGTTTGAATTTATCAACAAAAGAATTGTCTTCAATTAATAAAATGGAAATTTGTGAATTATTATAATAAATGATTGTGGGTCTTTTTTTAAAGCATCTATTTATTCGCAATTTTTGTCTCATATTTTAATCCCATAAAGCAATATTTTTTAAAGCACAAAATCTTTCAATACATATGCCATAGTCCGTAAAACTCGTGAACTCAAAAGAATACAACACAAATTTCAAAATAAAAAATTAATAATTGTACATATCTGAACAGTTCGATGTACTATTTTGAACACTATGAGGGGGATGCCATAATCAAATGGCGATATTTGAATTTTATTCTACAAGAAAATGTCTAATAATCTTGCTTCAAGAAAAATTGCAATTCACAAATACATTTTCTCTTTTGCAAAATCCAGAACAATTTCAACATTTTTCTCAATCTTTTCATCGATTAGTTTCAATGAAAACATTGTATCGGTATTTCTTTGAGATAAACCAAAGTTGTAGGCTTTATCGTAATAATTTAAAACTAAATTAACTAAAGTATAAAAATCGTTTTTTTCAAGCGCCTCAATAGCCCTTTTTGTATTTAAACCACCGAGTCGTTTTTCAATTTTTAAAATTGAAGACAAAATGATTTTCTTATCGAAATCAGCATATTCTTCAATCAATTTGTCAATCCTTTTTTCTATTGGCACAGAAATTTTAAGTACCGGACTATTTCTCATCTGTTTATATAATTCGTTCGGTATGCGTGCTTTACCTATGGTTGCACTTTCGTCCTCGAACCAAATTGGCTTTGAAAAATCGAATTTTTGCCATTTCTCAAAAAGAAGATTTTCGAAATATTCTACCGTTGGTTGCTCTTCTTTACCAATTGAACCAAAAGCCGATCCTTTATGATTTGCGAGTAGTTCGAGGTCGAGAATCTGGTGCCCTTTTTCTTCTATTTTTCTCAAAATTTCCGATTTTCTACTTCCGGTCATTCCGCCTAAAACTATTATTTTCGCTTTTCTGCAGAAGCTCGACAAAACAAAATTTCTAAATCTTTTATAACCTCCGTCAAGAACTAAAATTTCATAACCTACTTGACTGAAAAGCCATGCCATACTTTCACTTCTTTTTCCGCCACGCCAACAATGTAGTAGAACTTTTTTCTGTTTTGTTACTTTTTTTAATTTGTTGATATAGACAGTCAATTTAGGCCCAACCATTTCGAGTCCCAGCAAAGTAGCTTTTTCATTGCCCGACTCTTTATATTTTTTTCCGATTTGCTCTCTTTCTGAGTTTGTAAACAACGGAATGTTTATAGCATTCGGAATATGTCCTTTTTCGAATTCCACTGGAGATCGAACGTCAATCACAGGGTGCTTTTCCGAAAGTTTCAAGAATTCATCAATTTCAATTTTTGTCATTTTGTTTTATTTGTTGGAAGCTTCCCATAATAGTTAATACAGAATTAGGCTGAAAATTAAGCACTTACTTGCAATATTTTTGAATTTCCCTACTTGCTTCGGCAAAACCCAGACTTTGTGCTTTATAATAGTCTTTGCAAGCATCGTCTTTTTTCCCAATTTTTATTTTCGACATTCCTCTTAGGAAATATGCTGTGCCATCTTTGGGGTTCAGTTCAATTGTTTTCGAGAAATCGCTTATTGCAGCATTGTCGTTTCCTTCAATAGTAAAGGCTATTCCGCGATTTGCATACGCTTCGGAATAATCTGGCTTGAGCAATATTGCATTATCGTAATCGCTCATTGCAGCTTCCAGATTTTGCAGATTTAAATATACATTTGCTCTGTTCGAATATGCTTGAGCATAATCTGGTTTCAGCTCAATTGCTTTATTATAGTCTTCGAGAGCTTGCGAAAACTTTGCCAAATCTAAAAAAGCTCCTCCCCTATTATAATATGCTTTTTCTTGATTTGGTTTTAGTTTGAGAGATTTGTTATAATCCTTAACAGCCCCTATCAAATCACCAGTTTCTTTTCTTGCAGTAGCCCTGTTTAAATAAGCCTGCGCTTGGTCTGGTTTATGTGCAAGTGCTTGATTATAATCTTTTATTGCAGATTGATATTTTTTTATTTTGTATTTCGCATTTCCACGATTTATCCATGCAATTGGAGCTTCGGTATGTTTTGATAGAACATCATCCCAAAGGGTCATGCTATTTTCCCAAACTTTTGTTCTATTAAAAGTTAAAACTGAAAGTATTAAAATATATAAAGAAATTATTGCTATGCCAAATTTTCTGAAATTTCGATATTTTTGATTTATTTGATGGAAAAAAAATCCAACAAGAAAAAAGTAACCGATGGATGGAATATATGTATATCTGTCGGCAAACATGGCACTTCCTACCGGAATTATTTGCATAACAAAGATGATATTTGCTAAAAAAAACAAAATTCCAAAACGACCAAAATGCGAGCGTTTAATTGTCAAAATCAATCCTACAGAAAGAGCAATAAAGATTATCAAAAAGAAGTAGAATTTTGCAGGAATTGCACCTCCAATTTTGATTGGATATGGATAAATTGCCGACAAATTTACTGGCATCAACAACTTGAAATGATATTGACAAAAACCGTAGCACGCAAATAAAATCCTTTCATAAAACTTAAAAACGCTGCCATCTGCAATAGCATCACCTGTTTGCTGGGCATGTAGTGCAACAATTCCGAAAATTAATGACAGGATAAAATATGGTATTTTTTCAAGTAATACTTTTTTGCTTAGAATTTTGCGTTTCAAAACCAAATCGATGGCTATCAGGCTGAGTGCAAGCGAAACAGCCATTCCTTTAGACAACAAGGACAGAATGAAAAAAAGAAGGGAAAATATGTAATTTTTATTCTTTTTGCTTTTTACAAATTTTAAATACTGAATTATTGAAGCCAAAAAAAACATAGAATACAACAAGTCTTTCCTTTCAGAAATCCACGAAACAGACTCTACATGAAGTGTATGTACAGCAAATAAGGCAGCAGTGATTAATGCAATTTCAGTTTTGTTAGACAAACCAATAATTTCCAAAATCAAAAATATCATCCAAAAAACCAAGACGATATTTATAAGATGCAACAAAACATTTACAAAATGAAAAACAAAAGGATTTTGTCCGGCTATTTGAAAATCAAGAGATAAGGATAAAAGCGTGAGTGGATGATAGTTACTAATAAAATACTCAGTGAAAATTGTTTTAACATTTTCAAAAGAAAGATTATGAATTAGTTGATTTTCGGTAATATAACCCCCATCGTCCCAATTCGTAAAATCGCTGGTGAACGTTGGAAAGTAAACCATAATTGTCAATAAAAGAATTGCAATCAAAAGAAATTTTTTGTTTTTACTTTCTACCTGAATTTTGGTTTGAACTTTAGATTTATTTTTTGGAATTTTGTTAGCCAATGATTTTTTATATTTTTTTTTCATGCCAAAAAATGTTTTGCAAAATTATTAAGCACTGAATACCAACAAACTACACTTCATTTTCGATTGTCAGTTTTGTTGGATGTGATTACATAGAAGTAAAAAAATCAATCAAAAATAAGCTATATTTTTCGTTCAGTAGTGTATTCAACAAGCTCGGAAAGCGATTGTTTAGCCTTGCTATCAGGAAATTCCGATAAAATATCCAAAGCTTTTTGTTTATATTCTATCATTTTTGTGTGAGAATAATCTATGCCTCCATTTTTTGTAACAAAGTCTATAACTTCTTTTACTTTTTTTGAATTATTATTATGTCGATTTATAATGCGCAAATATTTTTTCTTGTCGGAAGACGAAACATTGTTCAAAACATGAATCAAAGGAAGCGTAAGTTTTTTTTCTTTAATATCGTTTCCGGTAGGTTTTCCTATCAAATTTTTAGACTGATAATCAAAAATATCGTCTTTTATCTGGAATGCAATGCCAACATATTTTCCAAAAAGCATCATTCTTTCGACTGTCTTGTCGTCAGCTCCAGCAGATTTTGCACCGGCACCACAACATGAAGAAATTAGTGTAGCCGTTTTTTTTCTGATTATTTCAAAATAAACCTCCTCAGTAATATTAAGTTTGCGAGATTTTTCGATTTGCAACAATTCTCCTTCGCTCATTTCTTGCACCGAGTCCGACACAATTTTCAGCAAATCGAATTCTTTTTCTTCAACAGCAAGTAAAAGTCCTTTTGCAAGTAAAAAATCGCCTGTAAGAACAGCAATTTTATTTTTCCAAAGAGCATTTATTGAGAAAAAACCACGTCTTTCGTAAGCCTCATCTACAACGTCGTCGTGTATGAGTGTAGCTGTATGTAGCAGTTCAATCATCGCAGCCGCAGTATGGCTCGAACGATTTGTTTCTCCATGAAGTTTTGCCGAAAGGAAAACAAACGCAGGTCGCATTTGTTTTCCTTTACGGCGAATTATATAGTTTGTAATTAAGCCAAACAGAGGAACTTTACTTTTCAATTGTTTCCTGAAATATGGCTCAAATTTTACCATTTCATCAGCAATGGTAGCTGTAATTTTATCTATTGCAGACATATTTTATTGTGCTCCGACCAACAATAAAAGCTAATTAACTTAGCCGGTACTTTTTATAAAAAGATTTGAAAAATTTTGAATAATTAGATTTTAATTGCAGTCAAAAACAGATTAACGATTTTTGTACATATCATCATAATATTTTTCGTAATCGCCAGAAATAATACTATTCAACCATTTTTCATTGGCAAGATACCAATCTACTGTTTTTTCGATACCTTCCTCAAATTGCAGCGATGGTTCCCAGCCGAGGTCGTTTTTAAGTTTTGTAGAGTCAATTGCATAGCGCATATCATGCCCGGCACGGTCGGTTACAAAAGTTATTAGCTTAGCTGAAGTTCCGGCTTGGCGACTAAGTTTTTTGTCCATTACTTCACAAAGTTTCTTTATCAAACTAATATTTGTCCATTCGTTGTTGCCACCAATATTGTATGTTTCACTATCTTTTCCTTCATGGAAAATAATGTCGATTGCTGTTGCATGATCTTCAACAAAAAGCCAATCGCGAATGTTTTCGCCTTTTCCATAAATTGGTACCGGCTTATTATTTTTGATATTATTTATTGCAAGTGGGATTAACTTTTCAGGAAACTGATTTGCTCCGTAATTGTTTGAGCAATTTGATATTACTGCAGGAATTTTAAATGTATGATTATAGGCACGCACCAAATGGTCTGAACTTGCTTTTGAAGCTGAATAAGGACTTTTTGGGTCGTAAGGAGTTGTTTCAACAAAAAAGCCTTCGCTTCCGAGCGAACCATATACTTCATCAGTTGAAACATGATAAAATCTTTTATTCTCGAAATTGTTCATCCAGACTTTCCTAGCAGAATTCAACAGATTTACTGTTCCTACAATATTTGTATGAATAAATTCCAATGGATTTGAAATTGATCTGTCAACATGCGATTCGGCGGCAAGATGAATTACTGAATCAAATTTATATTTTCCAAATAGAAAATCTATCAAGCCAGCATTATTAATATCGGCTTTCACAAATTCGTAATTTGGCTTTTGGTCTATATCTTTAAGATTTTCAAGATTTCCGGCATATGTTAAAGCATCTAAATTAATGATTTTATAATTTGGGTATTTGTTAACAAATAATCGAACTACGTGCGAACCAATAAATCCAGCACCACCGGTTATTAGAATAGTTTTGTTCATCCTTGTAATTTTTTATAGTTTAATTTTTATTTTTCCTAATATTTTGTTCCCATTTCCATGCCGAAAGCATTGTATCGTCCAGATTTGTTTCTGCTTGCCAGCCAAGTTCTTCGTTTGCAAATCGGGTATCGGCAAACACTGCTGTTACATCGCCAGCTCGCCGCGGCACTATCTTATAATTTAAGTTTTGTTTTGCAACTTTTTCAAACGATTTGATAACTTCAAACACCGATGAACCTTTTCCGGTTCCAAGATTAAAATATTCAAAATCAAGTTTATTTTTTTCTCCGACCAATCGCTGGATAGCAATAACATGTGCTTTTGCTAAATCTACAACATTAATATAATCTCGAATGCAAGAGCCATCAGGCGTATCATAATCGTCGCCAAAAACACTAAGTTGTTCTCTTAATCCGATTGCTGTTTGTGTAATAAACGGAACCAAATTGTTTGGAACTCCAATTGGCAATTCTCCAATGTGTGCCGTAGGATGAGCCCCAATAGGATTAAAATATCGTAGTGCTATTGCCTTAATTTTCTTTGAAGCTATTATAGAATCTTGAATTATCTCTTCAGAAATTTGTTTAGTATTTCCGTAAGGAGAATTTGCTTTAACGATTGGAGCTTCCTCGTTTACAGGCAATTTTTCGGGCTGACCGTAAACTGTACAAGACGATGAAAAAACAAAATTGCTAATATTGAATCTAATCATAGCATCGAGCAAATTGATAAGCGAAGCTAAATTATTGTGGTAGTATTTCAAAGGCTCGGCAACCGATTCTCCAACGGCTTTATAGGCTGCAAAATGCACTATTGCTTCAATATTCTGATATTTTGAAAAGAAATCATCTACTTTACTTTTTTCAGCCAAATCGAATTGCTCAAAAGCTGGACGAACTTTAGAAATTTTTTCAATCCCATCTAAAACTTCAATTTGCGAATTCGACAAATTGTCAACAATAATTACTTCAAAACCACTATTTTGTAATTCAACAACAGTATGTGAACCAATATATCCTGTGCCTCCGGTAACTAATATTTGTTTTTTCATATTTATATTCTTTAATTTCTAATAACAAACTGCTAAAAATAATCTATTTTAATGAAAATTGAATCATAATTAAATTGTTTCTCTAATTAATTTGATTAAACCCCTCAGCAACTCTATCCGATAATGTGTTCATAAAATCTTTGAGCTTACTGCCAAAAGCCATTTTTAACATAGGATTTAATGTAATATCGAGAGTAAATTTCATGCGAGTATCAAATTCTGAAATTTGTTTCAATTGAATCCAAAATTTAAAATCGTATTTTGTATTCGAATCCGGAACTATTTTTATTAAAGAAAACTCCTTTTTCTCAAGCATTTTCATTGAAATAAATCCAATCATATTTATTTCAAAGGAGCAAGTATCTTCGGTTGATTGCCAATTTTTTACATCCGATGGCAACATTGATTTCAAATTATTGAAGTTCGACAATTTACTATAAATCAGGCTTGCAGGCTGATTTATTCTTGATTGATGACTTTCGTATCTTGTCATATTTTTATTGATTTTTGAAGATTTTTTATTGTCCCGATAGCCATCAGGATTTTATGGATTATATATTTATTATTAATTCACAATTAAAAAGCTACTGCCATTCAGAAGGATTATTTCTCCATTCTTTCAATGTTTCAATCTGATTTTCAGAAATAAATTCAGTTTCTAAAGCTGTATCAATCATTGCATTGTAGTTGCATAAAGTAGTCAATTGGCAATTAGAATTTAAGAAATTTTGTTTTGCAATTTCAAAACCATATGAAAAAATTGCTAATAATCCTAAAATCTCGCAACCAGCTTTTCTCAGAGCTTCCACAGCTTTTAGGCTACTACCTCCGGTCGATATCAAATCCTCTATCACCACAACCTTCTGTCCTTCAACTATATGCCCCTCGACAAGATTTTCTAAACCATGTTTTTTGGTTGAAGACCGGACATAAACAAAAGGCAAATTCAAATAATCTGCTACTAAAGCCCCGGTTGCTATTGCCCCGGTTGCGACTCCTGCAATCACATCAGCATCAGGATATTTTTCAGAAATAATCTTTGCGAATTGCTCTTTAATTAAATTTCTTGTACTTGTAAAAGATAAAGTTTTTCGGTTGTCGCAATAAATTGGCGATTTCCAGCCCGATGCCCAAATAAAAGGGTTTGAAGGTTGCAATTTTATTGCTTTAATTTGCAATAAATGTTCAGCAATTTGTTTTTCTAAATTTTCCATAATGCAAAAGTATAAAGTTTTTTTTAACAGTAGAATCGTTTATTTAAGCCAAACCAAACTTAAAAACATTGATCAATATTACAAATTCGAAAACAAAGAGAAACTATTCGAAGAAATAGAAATATTCATTTTAAATGAAAAAATGAATTCCTTGAATGTTATCGGCAACGATTTAGAAAACCTTTTTGAGAATTTTAAATCATATTTTTCAGAAATCGAAGCTGCCGGAGGTATAGTCAAAAATGAAAAAGACGAAATTCTTTTCATTTTCAGATTAGCAAAATGGGATCTTCCGAAAGGAAAAATTGAAAATAATGAAACTCCTGAACGTGCCGCTATTCGTGAAGTTGAAGAAGAATGCGGAATTTCAAATCTCCGAATAAGCTCTAAATTACAAAACAGTTATCATATATATTTCCTGAAAGCTAAGTACATTTTAAAAAAAACATACTGGTTTGAAATGGAATATTCTGGCAATGAAAACTTAATCCCGCAAACTGAAGAAGACATCACAGATGCACGCTGGTTCAACAAAAAAATGACGCAGACAGTTTTAGACAACACTTATGATTCCTTAATAGACATAATAAAAGAGGCTACAAAAGGCAAATAAGCTGAAAATTAAATCTAAAACCAAAAAAGTTATTTCACAAATGGTAACTACACCGGAAAAACAAAAATAGAGCTTTGAACGAAAATAAAATATCAGGCTAAAAAACTGACCGATAAAATTAATAATAGGAAGAATATACTAAACAATCAAAATATTGATTTTATAAAATGAAAACTTTTGTACTTTTGCAAAAAAATTTTGTTGATTAATTTTTAAAACTATGAGAAACAGTAAAGCATTGATTATAGGAACATTAATAATATTGTTTTCACTTAATCTGTATTCACAAAAAAGAGAATTAGAAAAAGCCGATCAGGCATACTCTATTCGGGAATTTGATGCAGCAAAAGATATTTATATAAAAGTGTACGGAAAACTTCAAAGCGACAAGGTAAAAAAGGCTGAAGTTACTTTTAAAATTGCCGAATGTTATCGTTATACAGGAATATCAAAAAAAGCAGAATCATGGTATAAAAAAGCAATTAAGAGAAAATATCCCGATCCGGTAATTTATATGTATTACGCAGATATGCTTCGCATGAACGAAAAATATGAGGAAGCAGTTGTTCAGTATAAAATTTACAAAGAGAAAGTTCCTGACGACGAACGAGGAGCATATGGAGAACAGGCTTGTGAACTTTCAGCCGAATGGAAAAATAATCCAACCCGTCATATTGTCGAAAACATGGCTTTTTTTAATACCAAAGAAGGTGATTTTAGTCCCACTTTTGCAAAAAAAGATTTTAAAATTGTATATTTTACATCTTCACGGCAAGGCTCTACCGGCGAAAAAATCAGTAAACTTACCGGACAATATTATACCGACCTATACCAAACTGCACTCGACAGGAAAGGAAAATGGAGTATCCCAACTCCTCTCGTAGAAACTATAAATTCTGAATACGACGAAGGAGCTTCCTCACTAAACAAAAAAGCAAACACATTGTTTTTTACCCGTTGCCGCTTTGAAAAAAATAAAAAACTTGGCTGTCAAATTTATTCTGCCAAAAAGAAAGGTGTAAATTGGGATGTTCCTACATTATTAAATATTGCTCCCGATAGTGTCGATGTGAAACACCCATCGCTATCTGCAGACGAAACAACATTGTATTTCACAGCAACCATGCCCGGAGGATATGGAGGCAGAGATATTTGGATGGCAAAAAGAGAAAAAAAGAATAAACCTTTTAGCGAACCAATAAATTTGGGACCGGAAATCAACACCAAAGGAAACGAAGCTTTTCCATATATTCATTCAAATGGGAACCTATATTTTTCGTCCGATTATCATCTCGGAATGGGTGGACTTGATATTTTTGTTGCAGAAAAAGGAGAAGATGAAAAATGGAAAATATCAAATCTACAATATCCTATAAATTCTGCAAAAGACGATTTTGGAGCAATTTATGAAGGAACTAAAGATAAAGGATTTTTCACATCGAATCGTAGAGGTGGAAAAGGTGGAGACGACATATATTCATTTATGCTTCCACCAAAACTTTTTTCTATTGAAGGTTTTGTGAAAAATGAAAAAACCGATGGAGTAATTTTGGGCTCGAAAGTAAAAATTATGGGCGATGACGGTTTTACACTCGAAATGAAAACAGAAGCAGATGGTTCATTCAAATTTAAGCTTAAACCTGAAGTTGACTATGTGATTACTGCACAAATGGAAGGATATTTATTGGGGAAAATTAACGAATCGACAAAAGGTCTTGACGAAAATAAAGATTTTTATGCAAATTTTACACTTTCTCCTATAGTGAAATTTACGGAAATTCCCCTTCCAAATATCGAATACGGTTATAATAAAGCAACACTCCGACCAGAATCTATGGTTGAATTAGATAAACTTGTTGAAACTATGGAAGATAATCCAACTATTACAATAGAATTAAATTCTCATACAGATTATATTGGTAGTGATGATGCCAATATAACTCTATCTAATAAGAGAGCTCAATCTGTAGTAAATTACTTGGTATCAAAAGGAATAGCTTCTGACAGAATGCAATCTAAAGGTTTTGGAGAATCGAGTCCAAAAACTGTAACCAAAGATGATGCTGTCATTTATCCTTTCCTAAAAGAAGGCGATATTTTAAGCGAAGAATTTATTAAATCTATCGAAACTGAGGAACAACAACTTGGTGCAAATCAGCTAAATAGAAGAACATCATTTAGCATTTTAACAACCGATTACATCCCAGCAAACCTTCCTCAAGAAAATATTGAAGAACAATAACTTATCAAGAAAAACAAGAATGAAAGATATTTGATAAGTATAAGAAACAATTGTTAATAAACTAATTACTAAAACGTTCCGATTCTATCAGGGACGTTTTTTTTTACAAAAAATTAAATAAAATGTCTTCAAAATCAAGATATGAAAACAGAGGGGTTTCGGCTTCAAAAGAAGATGTACATAATGCTATCAAAAAAATCGACAAAGGACTTTTTCCTAAAGCGTTTTGCAAAGTAATTCCGGACATTCTTGGTGGCGACCCCGATTACTGCAATATTATGCATGCCGATGGAGCCGGCACAAAATCTTCTCTGGCATATATTTATTGGAAAGAAACCGGAGACCTTTCTGTTTGGAAAGGAATTGCACAGGATGCAATTATTATGAATATTGACGATTTGCTATGCGTTGGAGCCACCGAAAATATTTTACTGTCTTCAACAATTGGAAGAAATAAAAACCTAATCTCGGGAGAAGTAATTTCTGAAATTATAAATGGAACCGAAGAAATTATTGAAGAGCTTAGAAAACTTAACATTTCAATTTTTTCAACAGGTGGCGAAACTGCAGATGTTGGCGATTTGGTTCGTACAATAATTGTTGATTCTACAGTAATTTGCCGAATGCCGAAAAAAGAAATTATTTCAAATGAAAAAATAGCTGATGGAGATGTGATTGTAGGATTTTCTTCGAGCGGACAAGCAAGCTACGAAAATGAGTATAATTCCGGAATGGGCAGCAATGGTTTAACTTCTGCAAGGCACGATGTTTTTTCAAAATTAGTTTCAAAGAAGTTTCCGGAGAGTTACGACCAGAATATTCCAGAAGATTTAGCATATTCCGGCAAATATTTTCTTACCGATGAAATTACTAAATTGGAGACAACTATCGGAAAATTAGTTCTTTCGCCAACTCGAACATATGCACCACTTATAAAATCTATTTTGAAAAAGCATAGACAAAATATTCACGGGATGATACATTGCTCGGGTGGAGCTCAAACAAAGATTTTAAACTTCGTTGAAAATTTGCATATAATTAAAAACAATATGTTTGAAATACCACCTCTTTTTGAAATTATTCAGCAACAATCTGAAACTGAGTGGAAAGAAATGTACAAAGTTTTCAATATGGGGCATAGATTTGAAATTTATTTACCAGAAAAATTTGCCAATGATATAATAGAAATTTCAAAATCATTTAATATCGATGCAAAAATTGTTGGGCACTGCGAAAAAAATGTGGGTAAAAAACTTTCCATCATTAGCGAAAAAGGAAAGTTTACATATACATAGGTAAAAGTTGAATAACAAATGTCAATAGTCTAAAAAATTCAGGAAATTGAAAATAGAACATTAATTGACAACAACTTAACTACACAAAATCTAATAAAAAATAAAGAAATGATAATTGAAAAACTCGAAGGAATAAAAACAAGATACGAAGAAGTTGAAGAGCTGATAAGTTCGCCGGAAATAATGCAGAATATGAAGAGATATATTCTGCTGAACAAAGAATTTAAGAGCCTAAAACCAATAATTAAAGCACACAAAGATTATAAAAACATTATTGACAATATCAGTTCCACCAAAAGTTTACTTTCGAAAGAAAAAGACGAGGAGATGCGAGAGATGGCAAAAATGGAGCTCGACGACCTACAAAAGAATAAAATAGTTCTTGAAGAAGAAATAAAAATTCTGCTATTGCCAGCCAATCCAGAAGATGACAAGAATGCTTTTCTGGAAATTCGTGCCGGAACAGGAGGAGACGAAGCAAGTATTTTTGCAGGAGATTTATACAGAATGTATGTGAAATATTGCGACTCGCGAAAATGGAAAATTGAGAATGTACGAATTTCAGAAGGAACAGTGGGCGGATATAAAGAAATTGTTTTGAAAATCACCGGCGAAGGTTCATACGGAATTTTAAAGTATGAATCCGGTGTCCATCGCGTTCAGCGAGTTCCAAAAACCGAGACCCAAGGCAGAGTTCATACATCTGCAGCTTCTGTAGCTGTTTTGCCCGAAGCCGACCAATTCGATGTCGTAATTAAACCAGAGGATATTCGTAAAGATACATATTGCTCATCAGGTCCCGGAGGACAGTCAGTAAACACCACATATTCAGCGGTTAGGCTAACTCATACTCCGAGCGGTATAGTTGTTACTTGTCAAGACCAGAAATCTCAATTAAAAAATCTTGACAAAGCAATGGCAGAACTTCGTACTCGATTATATAATGTTGAACATCAAAAGCATTTAGATAAAATTTCGTCGAAAAGAAAAACTATGGTTTCTACTGGCGATAGATCTGCAAAAATCAGAACATATAATTGGCCACAAGGGAGAGTTACCGACCATAGAATTAGCCTGACTATGTATAATTTACAAGCAATAGTAGATGGAGATATTCAGGAATTAATTGACAAACTTCAAGTTGCTGAAAATGCTGAAAGACTAAAAGATAGTGGCATCAGCTAATATACAAAATATCAATTAATGAAATTCAAATCGAAAAGTTATATAGTGCCTCTAAGAAAACAGTTCAAAAATAAATTATTTTATAAAAATTGCCTGTTTTCTTTGAACCACTATATAGGAAAATTTGTAGTTTTATAATTTAAAAGTTGCAATTTGTAAATTACTTGAAACTTTTTTAATAAAACTACATAGTAGTATTTCAATGAAAACTATTTATTTTTTATGAAAAGAGAAAATTTATATCGAAGCATTATTGCAAAAAAAAGTTTTTTGTGCATAGGATTAGATTCTGATGTAAATAAAATTCCAAAGCATCTATTGAAATTTTCCGACCCAATATTCGAATTTAATAAACAGATAATAGATGCTACTCACGATTTAGCTATAGCATACAAACCCAATATTGCATTTTATGAAAGTGAAGGATCGGCAGGCTGGGAAAGTCTTTCAAAAACAGCTTTCTATATAAAAAACAATTATCCGGAGATATTTTTAATTGCAGACGCAAAAAGAGGCGACATTGGAAATACATCGAAAATGTATGCAAAAGCATTCTTTGAAAATATGCCATTCGATGCAATTACTGTTGCTCCATATATGGGAAAAGATTCGATTCAACCTTTTTTGTCTTATGAAAATAAATGGGTAATTATTTTGGCACTCACCTCAAACTCAGGAGCTTTCGATTTTCAAATGTTAGACACAAATAATGAAAAATTATTTAATCAGGTTCTCTCAATTTCGAAAACATGGGGCTCTGAAGAAAATATTATGTATGTGGTTGGAGCAACAAAATCGGAACATTTAAAAACAATAAGAAAAAACATACCGGAGCATTTTTTATTGATTCCCGGAATTGGTGCTCAAGGCGGAAGTTTAGAAGCAGTGTTTGAAAATGGCAAAAATAAATCCTGTGGATTAATTGTAAACTCTTCAAGAAATATTATCTTTGCGAAAAGTGATGAAAATTTTGCCGAATTTGCGAGAGCAAATGCTTTGAAGGTGAAAAAGTTGATGGAAAATTTATTGTGTAATTAAAATTTTGTTGTTGCTTGCTATGTCAATTAAAGAAAAAGCACTGAATGAAATAGATGACCTACTTGCTGTTGGAAAGGATATGACATGTAGAGAAATTACTGATAATGAGTTTTACGAATATATGACAAAAGTAAATTCGTGCCGCGAACTCATTTCAAATATTCCACAAAACGGACTCAACACAATAAACACTAATGATATTTTCAGAAGTATCGACAAAGATATTAAGGAAATCGAAGATATAGAAGCTAAACAAAGCTGGTGGCAACTGTTCAAAAAAGAAAAAGACATTCACCGACCCAGAAAAAATATAATTTGGAATGCTAATCTAAAATTTGATGGAATTAAGTTTTTGCTCACCGGAAAATAAATTCAAATAAATATTTCCATAGAGAAGTATAATTTGCTGAACTTTAAATTTATTAGGACAAAAATATTTACAGGTCCAAGCTATTTGCCCGGAATAGATTTTTCAGACCACCTTAATTATTGGGGATTTGGTTATGACGCAATGATGATTACGGACACAGTCTTTTATAGGAATAATAATTATGGGAACATCTAAAAATGCAAATTTCTTCGTTGTTTCAAAATTTTAAAATCCTCATTTACAATGGTAAACTGCGGTTTTAAAATCTCTTACGTCTTGAAATTTGATATTTTTAGAAGTCCCCTTATCATAATAGAGGAGACAAATTGGATACTCTCGATATCAGAAGAATGGCAAATGTAATTGATAGTGTTTATTTTGTTTTGCTGGCTTTATAAATACTCACAACTAATTGCAAACATACGTACTACAGATTCTCCAAACGCACTTTTTACAAGACTTATAATTTAAAGGAATATTGGATTTCTTCTAAAATAGTTTTCCTTTGTAAATTTATTGCGTTTTGATGAATGGATTCTTAAGTACTTGATTGAAATATTAATATTGTTATGAAAATATCAGATGTATATTATTTAAATAAATATAGAAATCGAAACCTTTATCATTCAAAACAGACAATAATGGCTTAATAAAGCCAATTTATTAAATATTAACAACAAATATGAACAATAATATTTACAGTGTAATTACAGGTTCGGGAAATTATATACCACCAAAAACTATAAAAAATGAAGATTTTTTAAATAATGAATTTTACGAAGCTGATGGTAGTAAAATAGAAAAACCCACTCAGGAAATAATCGACAAATTTCTGCAAATTACAACCATTGCCGAGAGACGGTATGTTTCTGACGATTTATTAACTTCCGACATAGCTTATTTTTCAGCTATTGAAGCTATTAAATCTGCCGATATTGATAAAGAAGAATTAGATTATATTATTGTTGCTCACAATTTTGGCGATGTAAAAACCGAAAATAAAAGATTAGATATTGTACCAAGTATTGCGGCTCGGGTAAAACACAAATTAGAAATTGAAAACCCATATACCGTAGCATATGATATCCCTTTTGGCTGCCCGGGTTGGTTGCAAGGAATTATTCAGGCTAATTATTTTATTAAATCCGGCGATGCTAAAAAAATACTTGTAATTGGTGCAGATATTTTATCAAGAGTTTCTGACCCTCACGACCGAGACAGTATGTTGTATGCCGATGGTGCAGGGGCAACTATTTTAGAATCAAGAAAAAGCGAAAATCCAATTGGGATATTAGCTCACAAAACACGTTCCGATACCTTCTTGTACTCGAAAATGTTGTATATGGGCAAATCATATAATCCTGACATTGAAAATAAATATGATATTTATTTAAAAATGAATGGAAGAAAACTTTATCAATATGCTCTTGAACATGTTCCGCAAGCAATAAAAGATTGTCTTGAAAAATCCAACATTCATATTAGTGAGATAAAAAAAGTGCTTATCCACCAAGCAAATGGAAAAATGGACGATGCAATTTTAAAAAGACTTTATAAACTTTATGAAATTACTGATATTCCTGAAAATGTTATGCCAATGACAATTTCGTGGTTAGGAAATTCATCTGTTGCCACAGTACCAACTTTGTACGATTTGATTATAAAAGGAAATTTAGACCAGCATGAAATCAACAATGGTGATACTATTGTTTTTGCCTCAGTAGGTGCCGGCATGAATATTAATGTGATGATATATAAAGTCTAACTAAACCAAAATAGTTTTTAAATAAAAAAGGCACATAATTTAATTATGTGCCTTTTTCATTTTTTCAGTAAAATCTATTTCGCTCGAATTAAATGAACAGCACCTTTATCTTCATAGGTATGTCCGTCTTTTCCAGTTGCTTTGTATGCCCAAAAATATACACCGGGTGAGGCTTCATTTCCGCTATCTAATTTTCCGTCCCACCAACCTGGATCCGGCTCGTCTTCCGATTCGTTCCATGTCCAGGAAAAGATTTGTTTTCCCCAGCGATTGAAAATATATCCCTCCATAAATTGTAAAGTCTCTGTTTGGAATCTGAAAACATCATTCTCGCCATCTCCGTTCGGAGTGAAAACATTTGAAGATTCAACCATAGATTCGGCATCAGTAAATATATACCCGCCAACTAAGGTGTCGGTACATTCAAATTCGCTTGTTACAACATACATATATTTATAGTAACCTGCTTTTGTAAATTCTACCTGAGGGTCGCTTCCTTCAATAATCTCTTCGCCATTTGGAAATATATATGGGTCTTCATCAGGGAATATTTCAGCAGGATGCAGTAAATCGGCATAGTTTGTATCATATTTTATATAGTAAAAACGCCATTCAAATCCATCTCCAACTTCATAATCTGTAATTGTAGTAGAATCTTCAGGATCAGTCCATTCCCAGTAAGAAACATCTGATAAACCAACCATATGAGGTGCAATTCCATCAGTATCCTCTTCATTAACAAATTCGAAGTCAGCAATTACATATCCGGTATCTACAATTTCTACAGTAAAGGTATCAACACATTTGTAGTTTTCAGGATTTGGTATTAAAGTCGATTTTGCTCTTGCTGAATATGTGTATATTCCAGGTAACAATTCAATTTGGTTATCGTCAACAGAGCCATTAAACAAAGTATCTAACCAAACATAATTATTAACTTGTTCTCCATTTGTAGGTGACAAGAAAATCTCTCCATTTGCCCCACCACAATAAGATTCTTTTATTTCTTCTTCTCTGTAAACCGCATCGGGTTCAACAATGGTATCAACATATGTAGAAGAAAAACATAAAAAATTATTCTGAGTTATCAGAGTAAGGTAATGTTCATCAGCAGCTTCTGAATTTGGCCATGTAATCCAAAATTCTCCTTGCCCAATACTATCAGCTGTTACACCACTAGCAGCAGTATCAAGAATTCCATTATCTAATCCCCAATCCCAATCTATAATATATTTGTAATCGTCAAAATCATCGTTTGCACGAACTCGTGCATATTCAGATAATGGATCTTCACCGTTTAAGCAGAACGGGCGATCAAATATTGTATATATTCCTTCTGGAACTGGAGCAAATGTAACTTCAAGAGTATCTTTATCAGCGCATCCATAAGATTGCCCATACCATTGATTATCCTCGTTCCAAACCAATTCATAATATGGTTGGGTTGGGTTGTCGTAGCTAAGGAAATTAACATCAACGGTATCGTATGCTACAGAATCTTCATCGTGTCTGAAATTTATATTTGCTCCATTATCAGTTGACCAATACCCATAGGCAGTATCAACAGAGCGAATCGCATCTAAAATATATGAATAGCCACAAGAAGTATCAGTATTTACGTCTGTTAAAGAATTCCAGTGTCCACCGGCATTTGCGACAGGCACCTCTATAAAATTAATTACAATTGGATAGTCAGAAGAGTCTCTACAAAGATAATCTCCTCCCGCTTCAATATTATCAATCACCCACCAAATTTCATGTACTCCATATGAACCTGCAAGTACATCAGCATCTATATCGTTCGGATTCGGAAAGAAATCTACATCAAGTCCTGTCCAATATCCTGTAGCACTTGGGTTTGTAACAGGTTCGGCACTTAATAATAATGAATCTAATAATCCACAGACTGTTGAGTCACTCCAATCCATCGAAGGAATTTGCGGATCAGGCCATTGCCAATAAATCGTAGCGTCAGGAACTTCCATAAAGGTTATATCAACCGAGTCTGTTCCAATACAGTGCCAATTGGATTCCGTCCAAACGAGTGTATAGGTTGGATTTCCACTACTACTACCAACATGAATTTCCGCAAAAGCATTCATATAATCACCATTTGGGAAAGAAACACCGCTGTTTTGCATCCATTGGCCTTCTTCTCCGCCTCCAGTAGTGCAATTCAACTGGTAATCTAAACCACAAATAAACGTATCTACACCGGCATCTACAAGCGGATAGTCAACAAAATGAATATAAACAGTATCTCTATCAAGGCAACTTGGTTTATAAAAATTTCTTTCGGTCCAGATAAACATTTTAGTTCCTTCTTGCGAAACAGTAACATGAGCATTTGGATCAGCATTGTCTCCATTCAGGTAGTTTGCAGTTCCTGAGCCTGTGGACATAACCCACTGTCCGGTTGAAGCTCCTATAGTATATATAGCATTAAAATCGTATTCCAATCCGCAAATAGTATCCTCCTGTGTGGGGAAGTTATAGCTTGCATCTGCAACTGGTATTTGGTAGAATATTATCCAAACAGTGTCAATATCAACACATCTCATATATTCTATTTGCCACACAAAAGGAACCGCAACATGTGAAGTATCTCCAAAACTACCACTTATTGGTGCACCGGGCATAGAACCGGTATTAGGAATTGAGACCTCTGCTTCCGGGTTGTGTGCATCGTCGTATGTTGCTACAAGAAGGTCTGTACCCCAGGTAGCTTCATCGTAGGTCATACCGGTTACATCTGCCGAAAATTCGTAAACATTTCCGCAAATTTCATCGTTTGTTCCGGGCCAGGATGTTGGCGAAACTGCATAAGTTATATGCACATCGTCCTGCGAATTGCAAAAATCGTTAGCTTCTTGCCATGTATAAGTTGCTGTGTAAGAAGTTGTGCCATAAGCTTGAATTACTGTTGCATTTGGCATATTTACACCACTATTTGAAACTCCGGGTGTGGCCGGATTCACGAAATTAGAGCCTGAAGGTCCAAGCCACTCTCCTACTCCCATAGTGGAAATAGCATTTAAATCGTAGGAATTTCCACAAACTGTATCATCGTGGTTGGCATCAACATTAGGATTTTGTAAAAATTCAATAGTTACATAATCCTGATCGAAGCATTCTTCATTGTTTTCTCTCCAAATATAAGTGAATTGACCAAAATTGTAAACTGTTAAATAGGCATTCGGAGAGCTTACACCACCACCGCCAAAGTTTCCTAAACCAGACCAATTTCCATAACTTGCTGTTGGTCCACCAAGGCTATAAATGGCGTTTAAATCAACTGTAAGTCCACAAACTGTGGTATCATTTCCAGCGAAAGCTGTTGGAGTTGGTTTATAAGTAACAGTAACATTATCGGAATGAGTACAAGGTCCATTAGTTATTGTCCAGGTAAAAACTACATTTGTATTAATTGGATTATTATTTGCATTTGTTAAGAAGTCAGAAATGGTTACGGATGGATCCGGAATATCATAGGTTGGAGCCCAATTCACCGCAACAGATGCGTCCCATGCACCTATTCCTACATAATTTTGAGTAGTGTCTGCCATAAGCTGAACTGTTTCACCACATATTTGTTGGTCAAGTCCTGCATTTGCAATTGGAAGCTCCATCCATCTTGCTGGTGTTCCTATAGCAACTGACAAGCAATTATCATTAATATCAACTAAATTACTTGCAGGGACTGATCCGCCAATATTATTTCCAACTACTCCTGAAATATAATACCACTGTCCGTAAACCATGTTTCCGGGTTGGAAATAGAATTGTCCTGTGGTATTATGAGCAATTATATCTGAACCAACAAAAGTTCCAAACTGATTTGTATGTAGATAATACTCAAATCCATCGTTTCCATCATATGTTGTATCTGCATTTGTTTCTGACAAAATTGGAAGATATTGACATACTTCAATTGGTGTAGTTGGCATTGTTCCAGCCCATGAAGTGCAACCACAATTTTTATATCCGGAAACTGTTACAGGATTACAACTAAAGTTATCATCAACTATAAATACATAAGCGGTTCCTGAAGGTATCGGATCGCTAATAAAGATTCCTCCATTAATGGTTCCTACAGCCGAAGGAGTGCAAAACCCATTAGTATCGCAAATATAATAACTTGCCTGATTTCCTCCAATAATTTGAAATTGAACTGTATAAAATTGGTTAGTTGGATCGCAGGTTTCTATCAGATTAATTACCATTGGAGCATCAACAACATCTATAATTACCGAAGTATCACTCGGACAAACACCTCCAAACTCATAGCAAATTTCGTTAGGACCTAAGTTTGCAATTGCCGGAAAGAAAAATCCTCCACCTGAAATACAGGCGGAAGCAGCACCGGAACCACAAGCTTCCCATACTCCACCATAATATTCGGGGATTAATTGAACAGGAGGATCGGTTTGGCAAATCACTGATGGAAATGATAAAATACTAGCATCTGTAGGAAGTGTTATGTAGGTATTCGATGCTGAAGGATGACAAGGAGTGTAACCAGTAATTTCGTTTCCAAGAGTATCATAAAGATGATCTTGTATTGTTAATGTAAAAGTAGTAGTAGTAGTAGGTTCGGGATTAATAAATGGATTTGGATTTGTATAAAAATCCTGACTTCCCCATAAAGGGTCCCAAGTAACCGGCGAGCAAGACCAGCTTGCAGTAACAGAATCGTGAAGCACATAACTGCTTGTTGGTTTTAGCGGAACAACATAAATTGATGCTGTTGTCGGATCGCAAGAATTATCGTTAATAGCAGAATTTATTGGTCCTGAATCATAGTCGATGATTGTTAATCCACAATCCGATTGACCTTTAAAAGTAATTGAAACTTCGCTTAAAAATCCAACATCAGCACCAATACAGTCATAGATTTGTACTGCCCAACCACCTTCTGCTGCATTGAACGAACCATTTAACCAAAGCGGCGACCAAGGTCCGGCAGATGCAAATGTTCCGCTAAGTGGTGTTGACATATTGCAAACACAGGCAGTCATATACGGATCGCCAGGTGTTAATGAAGGTAAACCACTATTTATCGCTCCTGTAGAAAAACAAAATTCGTCAACATCGTTTCCGCTATTACAATTAGTATTTACTTCGTTTGAGTCGCACAAAAGAACTTGTGAAGCATCAAGAGTAGTACTGTTATTCCAGCCTGCAACTGAAGGAAGAAGTTCAACGGTAGTTACACCATCGGGAGCTACGAGATAAAATCCCAAATCGGAAACATAAGTATGGTCTGCCGAAAAACAAACTGTAATTTCAGTTAAAGAATCTACTATGAACGGGCTGGCAGGTGGGTCATAAATTGTTATATCATTAACTTCGTCAATGTAGCCACCTGTAAGCGAAAATGTATCGCAACCAGCAGCAATTGCATCAAATTCTACAATGCTTTGATTAATAAAAACATGAGCTCTTGCACAGGTTTTCGTTCCACCACAATTCACAACCACTTGATAAAACCCATTAGGTATATTTGTGATATTATCAGTAAATCCTGTTCCCCAATCCTGAATTGTTACAAATTGTTGGTATGTTGGCGATTGATCATCTTCATCGTACTTTCCCCATGTATATGTACATGTTGCATATCCTCCTGTAATATTTAGTTCACCAACTGAATCCTGCCCAACTTCAGCACAAAAAATAAAAATTGGATCTGGGTCAAGATTTGGGTTTGTATATGTAGTTGGAATTTGCTCGATGCCTGGATTTGCCCAAATAATAGGACTTTGAGAAAACGCCTGAATATTTGCAAAAACCAATAGAACAAAAAGACTTATACCAACTTTGTTCACTAATTTAAAAACTTTCTTTTTCATCATTATTTATTTTTATATAATTGATATTAAATATTTTATCAATAAAGAAATTAAAACTTGTATGTTCTAAATTTCAGTTTAATAGATTTACTATTTTTTCAAACTGAGAATAAACTTATCAGCATCCATCAATTTATCGTTCACTTCTACTTTTTGAACATTCATATAAATCAGTACCTTAGAAAATGTTCTTAAATAATTATCCTTTTTTAGTCTGATGTAGCATCTTCTTTGGTTTGCAATTTTGTCTGACGAATTTTTAATTCCGAATTTAAAAACTCCATCAAGTGCGTTTACTTTCGATGTAATTTCTTTTGTATTGAAATTGTCATTGATGCCTTTAAAAATGAAAGAGGCATAAAAATCCGAACCTTCATCAACAAAAAAGTTGTCAGGGCTTTTTACGACAATTGATAATGTTTCGCCTTTTTGTTGTGAAAATGAACTATTTACAAACAGAAAATTCATACATAAAATGAGAATAGATAGGGTTTTAAACTTTTTCATATTATTTAATTTTTATTATTATTTACTATTTATTAATTATCAACCTAATATTATTTATGAAAAAAATCATAATTTACAATTCACAAAACCTGCAATATTACAAAAAAATCTACTCAAAATATCAATATATTTATCCTCGATTCAATTTGCTTATTTGACAAAACTGCTTTAAGTTTCGTTGTCTGAGAAATGAATTATTTTTTATAGAAATGAAAAATAAATTGTTAATAGTACGAAATCGAACAGTAATGTTCGGAAACGAACGCAAGTAGAAGAATATAAATGTTTATTTATAGCTATATGCAAGCATAGTAAATAAGTAAATGTTTTGGTCAATAATTTGACAATGGATGAAAATTATTTATTAATTAAGAAAAGAAATATGAAAAAGTTTTATTTTTTGTTCGTAGGATTGTTGTTAAGTTTTAGCCTTGCTTTTCATAGTAATATTTATTCTCAAAAAAAAGGCAAACACAGCAAGAAAGTTGAAATTGGAGAATCAATAAAAATTTCATCGAAAATCCTTGACGAGGACAGGGTTTTACTTATTAGTAAACCCATTAATTCACAAATGTTCGATTACAAATATCCGGTAATTTATTTGTTAGATGGCGAATCGCATTTTAGGCATGTTGCGAGTTTGGTGCATTATTTGGCATCGCACGGAGTAATTCCGAATATGTTGGTTGTAGGAATTAGAAATGTAAACAGAGATCGTGATTTTACTCCAACATCTATCGAAAAAATAAAAACTACTGGTGGTGCCGATAAGTTTTTAGATTTTCTTGCCGATGAATTGATACCATATATCGACAAAAATTTCAATACAGAGCCATACAGAATTCTTGTCGGGCATTCGCTTGGTGGCGTTTTTGCAAGCTATACTTTGCTGAAAAAGCCCGAATTATTTAATTCTTATATGGCAATCAGCCCTTATCTTGCGTTCGACAACGATTTTGTGGTGAATATGACACAGGAAAAACTACCCGAAAGTTTTGCAAACATGACTAACTTTTTCATGACACTTGCAGATGAAAAATCATACCTGCCTTCAATTGAACAATATAAGTCAATAATTCACAAAAAAAATCCGAAAAATCTAAATTTCAATTTTAAAAGTTTCGAAGACGAAAGTCATATGACTACTCCACACATAAGTTTTTATTATGGAATAAAAAGCATTTTCGAGAAATGGCAATTTTCTGAAGAAACATATGCCAAAGGATTGCCAGCCATAAAAGAGCATTATAAAAAGCTTTCAGCGGCTTTAGGCTACAATGTCGAAATTCCTGAAGACGTTTTAAACATGCTGGGATACAACGAATTATACAAAAACAAAAATACTGATAAGGCTTTGGAAATTTTTGAAATGAATGCCCAGAAATATCCCAATTCTTGGAATGTTTACGACAGCCTTGCTGAAGCTTACTTGATGAAAACTGAAAAGGAAAAAGCGATGAAATATTATAAAAAATCGCTGAAATTAAATCCCGACAACGAAAATGCTGAAAAAATGCTGAAAAAGCTTAAGTAGGATTTTAAGAATAGCTATTTATAAACGGAAATAATGCCCGAGGTCAATCGAAGAAGTTCGGTTTTAGAATCAATCAAATTGTAAATGGCTTCCAATTTATTGATTGCAGTATTTTGATAAATAAGCTGTACATCGCGAAAGTTAAACGAATTTATTGCTCCTGATTTAAATTTTTCATTAGAGATTTGAAGATTCAACTCTGCTGCTTTCATGCTTTCTTCAGAAACTAAATACAGTTGTTTGCGAATATTATAAAACTCGAAAGTATTTATTAGCTGAATACTTAAACTATTTTTTATTTCCTCAAGTTGAATATCGCCAATTTCTTGCTCAATTCGTGCATTTTTGATGGCTCTTTTTACATTTCCGCCATTAAACAAATTGTAACTTAAAGCAAAGTTTGCATAATAATCGTAAGAATTACTGGTCATTCTGTCCAATCCTTCATATTTTATAGCTGAATTTAAACGATCGTAGCCCGAGCTTAAAGAAATTGTAGGATAAAGTGAACTTTTCTTTAGAGAAATATTATTTCTAAGGATTTTTTGATTTATATATTGATTTCTCAAGTTTTTGTTATTGGCAAACATTTTTGATGTAAGGTCAGAAATTTCGTAATCCTCAGTCGGAATTTCTAAATTATTAGTTAAAGAATAATTAGTTTCAATTGATTCTCCAAGCAATAAATTCAGGTTCATTTTTGCATTTTTCAAATTCAGACTTTGCAGCAAAACATTAGACGAATCGCTCAAAAATGAGTTTTTTGCCTGCAAAACTTCATATGTAACCGAATTTCCTAACTCCTTTTTTGCGAGCAAATAATCATATCTGTCTTTCGACAAACTTTTTACTTCTTGCAAAATATCCAGTTTCTCATTTTCTACAAGCACATTATAATATGCCAAAACTACTGCTTGAATTGTATTTTCAACTACAATGGAAAAATTCTCTTCGGTCATATCTTCAAGCAATTGCAGATTTTTTTTGTTCAGACTTATTGAAAATCCATTGAATAAAATCCAGTTTAACTGAATGCCGGGCATAATCATATTCGACGAATATTGATCGTTGCCTGTACCGGTTTGGCTTGGAGCATCGTCGAAACGGTTTGTTTGAGCCAGACTAAATGCCAGACTTGGATATCTGCCGGCCTGTCCCCACGAATTGTTATTTTTTGCAATTTCTAAATTCAATTCCGAAATTTGTACCTGATAATTATTTTCTAAACTTTTTATAATTGCCTCGGACAGCGACAGGTTTTGTTGGGAAAATATATTCGCTGAGATGAACAGGATGAAAATAAGGTTTTTTATTCTTAACATATGACTTTGATTATCAATTAATTATTCTACTTATTTTTTTGATGAGAGGGTTTACTCATTTTTTATAATAGTTTTTTTAATATATCGGTATCAGGTAGCATTCCTTTATACTTTTTCGGAATTTTTCTAGTTGTCTTAAACTTTGCTACACCCATTGCTTTGTTAAAATCTCGAAATGCAAATTCTACTACTTTGTCATCTTTTTCTTTGCAAAGGATTATACCAATTGACGGGTTTTCATGTTCTTTTTTTAGGTATTCGTCCAATGCTGATAAATACAAATTCATTTTTCCGGCGTATTCGGCTTTAAATTTTCCGCTTTTCAACTCAATTGCCACTAACGATTGTAGTGTCCTGTGAAAAAAAAGTAAATCAATGAAGAACTCTTCCTCGCCAACTATCATTCTATGCTGGTTACCAATGAATGAAAAGTCGTTACCTAATGACATTATGAATTCTTTTATATTCACTACAATTTTATTTTCTATTATTCTTTCATTATCTTCCTCATCTATATTTATGAAATCGAGTAGATATTCGCCTTTGAAGGCATCGGTTGCATGTTTTTGCAAGTTTTTAGGTAAGGTTTTGTCGAAATTATTTATTATTTTGCCTTTCAGGTCATACAATTGGCTATTAATGTTATATTCGAGTGTAGAATTACTCCATTGGTGCTCTATTGTTTTTTGCAAATAGAAGAATCGTTCTTTTAAGTCTTTACATTTGTTAATTAATGTTATATGATGGGTAAAGCCTATTTTGAGGAGCCTATTTTCAGCAAACCTTTCAATTTGCCTTGATAATTCTTTTTCGCCGGTTTGTGCAGTTAGCAACGGCATAAATTCACTATTTGCGAATTGTGCCGTTGCCAATGGCACAATAATAATTTCATGGTTCATTGCAGATAGTAAAACATCCTTGAATATTTCGTATTCTTCATAAAATTGCTTCATTTTTTGCAAATTTCTATATGAAAAACCTCTCAATCCTGATAATTCTTTTTGCAAATCATCAGAAATATTTCGTACTATTTTTGCTCCCCAATTAGATTTTTTAATTTTCCCGGATAGCTTAGAGCCTGTGTAATAGTAGAGTAAGAGCATTTCTCTATTTGCTAACGATGCTGCTTTATATCTACTTTTTACTATTACATTTTTTATTTCCGAAATAAACTCAAAATATTCTTGTTGCTGCATTGGATTTATGTAATTTTTATTCGAATAAAGCTTTGGATATACCTGATAATGAGTATTATCTTATTTGAAACCTCTATTAGTTTAATAATTATTAGCTTTTAAGTCTGTTTTTTTCTTCTTTTTTTGTTGCTTTTGCATTATGATCGCTAATTACCTTTTTACCGGTTGTATTTTCTAATTGTTTTCGGGCAGCTTTGGCTACTTTGCCGCCTTCTTTTGCTACTTCTTTATTTTCATTGAAATTTTCAGGTTCTTTCTTTTTTGAGATTTCTGTAGTTGAAGCTTCGGCAAGCATATTGAAAACAAGTTCCAAATTTGTCATATTATCGCGAAGATTTTCTTTTTTGAGATTTTTATAATCTTTGTATTCTTTTGTGGTAAAACCGCTCCATGTTTTTGTTATTTCGTTGGTAAGAATTGCATATTCCAAACCTTTTTTCACACCTCTTTCGTCCCATTCGTCAGTAAGTTCTTTGCGAATTTCTATACTTTTGAAACGCTGATTTATCCAATCTTTACTATAACCTTTTTTCAGATAGGTTTCCATTGCTCTATCAAAAGCCAATTCAGGATCGTCAATTTCATCAATTCTTTCTGTACCAACTTTTGCCAGCCATTGTTTGAAAGGCTCAGCTTTTGGCGAAGGAATAGATTGTATAAGTCGCAAAAGTTGTTCTGTATCAGCTACATCGGTCATTCGCATTTTGCCATCGCTTGCTTGCATTTTCAAACGGTTACAATTTGTAACCGTTTGGTTACCTTCTTTTAAAAGCCTATGTTTTAGGACTTTCCAATAGTTTCTGCTACCATGACGGGTAGTTTGGTTGCTAAGTATTCCAACTACGTCCACAATAGAAAAATACCATTTCTCATCTTCTTCGCTCCAATGTGTGCGAACTTTGTTCTGATCAAATAATTTTACCTTAGTTTCATTCATAATTCACAATTCAAATTAAACAAACTTAATCAACAGTTACATTTTTATGAATTATTGCTTTTGTAACAGATTCCTTTGATGGCTTTTTACCTGTTCGTATCCATCTTATCAAAACTTTCACATCGTTAATGCCAACAATAAGTGCCGGAAAAAACAGAAGTATAAAAATAGTCCCAATCATTACGCCATAGGCTAAAGAAACTGCCATAGGACGGAGAAACTGTGCTTGAAAACTTTTTTCCAAAATGATTGGATATAAGCCTACAGTTGTTGTTATGGTTGTAAGCAGAATAGCTCTAAAACGAGCTTTTCCTGCAAGTTGTGCAGCAATCAATACTTTTTTTCCTTCTAATAACAGATTGTTATATTTTTGCAGAAACACAACAGCATCGTTGATAATTACTCCCGATAGGGCAACCATTCCCCAGGTACTAAGCATTGAAACAGGAATTCCTTCGAAACCGTGCCCCCATATTGCACCAAGCCATCCCATCGGAATCATCAGGATAATAATTAAAGCATGAGAAACGGATTTGAAATGAACTGTAATGATTAATATTATTATTAATAAAGCAATTCCAAAATATTTCTGCAGGTCTCCCATGGCTTCGTTTGTTTCTTTCTGTTGCCCAAGATAGTCAACTCTCACCGATGGGAATTTTTCTAATAATACAGGTATAATCTCAGTTTTTATTTTTCCAAGTAATGGTGGGACTGGTTCTAAAGGATCTATTACTCCTGCTGTAACTCTGATTTCACGTTGTCCGTTGTATCGTTTTATTGAAACTGGACCTCGTTCGATAGTATATTCTGCCAATTCCGACAAGGGGAAATTTCCTGCAGGAGTTTTTATCTTCATTTTTTCTAATTGACCAATATTTAATCGGTCTTGTTTTGGATACCGAACCCAAACCCTCAACTCATTTCTACCATCTTGAAGACGCTGTGCCTGATCGCCATAAAATCCTTGACGAACTTGATTAGAAATTGATATTTGATTTAAACCCAAGAAATATGCTTTAGGTTTTAGCTTCAATCTGACTTCTTGTTTACCAACCGCATTATTGTCAGTAATATTTGTCAGGGTTGGCATTAATCTCATTTCATTTTCAAGAAAACCTTTTGCTTGATTGAGTTCTGCAAAATTTTCGCCGAGCAAACTAATTGAGATTGGATCGCCAAAAGTATTTCTTCCGGCTACCGAAAATTTTTCAGCTTGTGGAGTTTCACCAATTTTCTCAGATACACGATTCACAATTTCGAAACTTGATGTACCGCTGTCTTCCAAATCGCGAAGAAGAACAAAAATATTTCCTGCATGTGAACCGGTTTCTTGCCCGTTGAAAGCCATTCCAACAGACATATATGTATAGTTTACAAAATCAACCGTGTCGCTTAATTCTTCTTTTAGTTCTTTGTTAACCTCCCAAATTGCATCATCGAATTTCTTAACATATTCAAAAGTAATTTTTTCTCCAGTACCTGGTTTAAACGCAACATCAATATTAAATTGGTCGAACGGAATACTTGGGAAAAATGTATATTGAATGAATCCACCCTGAAACAAACCGGCTGTGATAGTAAACAAGCCTAATGGCAAAAAAACCATTGCCCAGCGGAATTTTATGATTCTTATCAATAAAAATCCATAGATTTTCTCTTTTACATAATTAATTCCTTTGTCTAAGTTTCTTCTAATTTTCATTCCACGTCCTGAACGTCTCTCATGGCGTAGAACGTGGGGACTTGCGAGATGTGCAGGTAATACAAAAAATGCCTCAAAAAGCGAAAAGAATAAACTAAAAACTACAACAAATGCCATTTCAAACATAAATTCCATCATGCTTCCAAGCATAAATAATGGAGAAAATGCAACTATTGTTGTTGAAACTGAGGTTACTACAGCAGGAATCACCTCCATTGCTCCATCTATAGCAGCCCGCCTTGGACTTTTTCCTGCTTCGAAATGTGCAAAGATATTTTCAGCAATAACTATCCCATCGTCAACTAAAATTCCGATAACGAGTATCATTCCAAAAAGAGAAATCATGTTGATAGTAATTCCATAAATATTTGCAACCATAAACATAGCAAAAAATGAAGCCGGAATACCCCAGGCTACCCATAGCGAAAGTCTGAAATTAAGAAACAAACCAAGTGCAAGAATCACTAATATTAAACCAATACCACCATTGTCTCTTAAAAGCAATAGTCTTTGTTTAAGCATTTCAAGAAAGTCGTATGTAATATCAAGTTTCACTGCATCGTGTTTTGCATTAAACTCTGAAACATAGTTGTTTATATATTCTGAAATTGTACTTAAATCTTCGTTTGGCAATTTATTCACCTGAAACGAAACAGACTGTTTGCCGTTCATGAAAGATTCGCCAGGAACATCGGCAAATTGAACTTTAACTGTTGCTACATCTCTGATATGCAAAAAACTACCATTAGGATTTGCTCTCAGAATAATATCAGATATTTTTGCAGGATCAACGCTTCTCGACCTCGATCTAATAAGAATTTCTTCTTCATCAGATTTTATCATTCCGCCGGATAAGTCAATGTTGTTCTGAGCAATAGCATTTGCAATTTCGCTGAATGTAAGATTATATCTTAGCAAATTTTCTTCGGTAATTTCAACAGATATTTCCAAGTCAGGAAATCCGGTAATGGTCAATTGCGATACTATTCCAGAATTTAAAAAGTCATTTTCAATTTCTTCGGCAAGTTTTTGAAGTGTCATCAGATCGACATCGCCCGATAAACCCATAAAACCAGCCATCGTAATATTTCTTTGCTTATATACAATTGGTTTTTCGGAATTTGTAGGAAAAGAATTTATCGCATCAATAGCATTTTTCACATCCATTAATGTCTCGTCTAAATCGTAATCTCCTGTGGTTGTAATGGTTACAGTAGCGAAATTTTCCATAGAGGTAGAATTAATTTCTTTAATTCCGGTAATGCTCCTTATGGCTTCTTCAATTCGTGTGGTAATTCCTTCTTCCATTTCTATTGGCGAGGCTCCTGGATAGGCTACTGAAACGAAAATATTTTTTGAGGAAGTTTCAGGAAAAAATGACATTCTCATACTTGAGATGCTGATTATACCTCCAATTAGTAGAACGGCAATTATCAAATTTGCATAAAATGGATATTTTACGAATATTGTTACAAGTTTTCTCATTTATTAAGAGGATTAGTGATAAGTATTTGGAAATTAGAAATTAATAATTCAATTAATGATCTCATATTCGGTACCTTCAATGGGATTTACAAGTGCTTCTGCAACTATCTTAAGTCCCTCTTCTAATCCTGAGAAAAGCAAAGTTTTTTCATTTATTTTATGAACATTTATTTTTCTCTTTTTCAGTTTGTTATCTTCAATCGTAAAAACTTCATCATTGTTATTAACATAAGATCTTTGAATTTCCATTACATTTTCCATTTCTATGCCAGTGAAACGAGCTTTTAAATATTGTCCTTTTAATAAAAGATTTTTGTTATTTACTATTTTAATAAAAATGCTAACAGATTGTGTAGTAGGATCTACATAATTTGCTTTTCTAACCACTTTTCCTTTCCATGGCAATTTATGATTGGCTGCAATAACCTCCACTTCTTGTCCAACTCTAACCCATTTTGCATTTTCAATTTCGAGCGGGACTTCGAGTTCTAATTCGTCAGTACGAATAATTGTAGCTAATCGTATTCCCGGGGATGCTATTGCTCCAGTTTCGGCAAAAACATCAGTGTAAGAGCCATTAAATGGTGCATAAATTGAATATTTTTGAAGTCGGATTTCGTCACTTTTTATCGAAAAATAATCGCTTAGAATATTTCTGCTGGCAAGGAAAATCTTTTCTTGTTTAGTTTTAGTTTCTGGAATTTCCGGCAGGGGTTTATCCATTTTAATTGCAACAAAAAAATCTGACCATTCTTCATAAATATTCGGATAATCAATTTTCAAATCGGGCAACAAGTTGGCAATTGAATTTAGAAAACGGCTCTTTTTCGATTGCAGAGCCAGTATAAACTCCTCGCTATAAATTTTCATCAATAAATCGCCCTTTTTAAAACTTTGTCCTTTTTTTAGAGAAATCTTTCCTGAAAGGATTTTCCCTTGAACTTCAGCACTTAAATCAATATATTGTCGCGACTCTAATCTGCCATGCGCCTCGACGCTTGAACTTAAAGTTGAATATTTAATACTTTCAACTTTAATATATTTTTTCATTTCTTCTTTTTCAACTCTTGGCTGCTCTTCTTTCATGCTAGCAAAAAGCATCATCATGGAAACTGAAATTGTTAGAATTGCAATTATTGATATTATTACAGTTAATACTCGTTTATTCATTACTCTTTCTTTATTATTAATTTTTGTAAAACTATAAATTTGATTTAGTAAAATGTCTGATTTATTGTTAATATTTTATTAAAAAAGCGTTGGACTTTACAAATTTTATGCCATATCAAGTCAGTATCAAAATTTTCCAACTCTATTTTCAAAGATATATGTAAAGACGAGACTAATTTTAATTATTGCATTTTATAGTAATATTTATGAAGTTTTTCTATGGTTTGGTGTTTGATTTTATTTTTGAAGAATGAAATTGATGAAGTGAGAGGGTGGCTTTGAGTCACTATCTCACTACTATTTAAGCTCTGACTAAAAATAATAACAATTAGTTTTATCAGATAATATATGGTCTTTTAAATTCAAAAAGGAGTCCTCAAAAAAGAACTCCTAATTTTTTCTTTTAATAAAAAAAGATACATTAAATAAATAATAAACTTTATAGAAAACCTTCAGTAAAGTTCAAAAATGATGATATTAGTTTTTAAGAAATTGTCCGCTAAATACTTTCCCGGTAGTTTCTTGAATTCTAATAAAATATAAACCAGCATCAAGATTACTTATGTTCAATCTGTTGCTAATTAGTTCTTGAATATTTATTTTTTTACCTAAAATATTATAAATTTCAATAGATTGTACCAATTCTGAATTATTGATATTCAAAAAATCTGATGCAGGATTTGGAGATAATTGAATTGTCTCAAAATTGTTTTCTCCAATTGCAGATGGTTCTGCCAAAACAATATTGTCGAAGTAGAACATTGCGCTGGAAGAATGTCCTTCACCACCCAATTGAACAACCACCTGATCGTAGTTTACGCTATCGGGAATTGTACTGAAATCAAATTGGAGAGTTACCCATTGGTCAAAATCGCTAACTGTGTTAACTATCTCGGTTTGTGAAGCCCACGCATTTCCTCCCATCAAGCTATTTTGCAATTTTATGGCAGTTGTCGCAGCCAAATCTCCGGTGTAATCATTAGTTGACGGAAAATACACATCAATACTGAAAATATTTTTAGAAGTAAGATCCATCCTATGATCTAAAATGAACTGGGCATTTGTCCATTCGAAGCTGCCCGAACGATTGTATTCTGCAACATTATTGTTTGCATCTACAGGGTCGGCTACTATTGTCAAATCCACTAAATCCGGATCCTGAAATTTCCAATCATTGATTGTTCCGTAACCGTCATTTTCAAAATTGTCTTGCACATCAGCCGCTAACAATGGTTTTGGGCCTGCAACAAGGCTATATAATTCAATATCATCGAAATAGAATTGGCCTGTTGCAAAGTGTCCTTCACCACCAAATTGAACAACCACTTGGTCATAGTTTACACTATCGGCAATAGAGCTAAAATCGAAAGTAAGAGTTAGCCATTGGTCAAAAAGGATGACTGTGTCAATTAGTTCTGTTTGAGTAGTATATGCATTTCCTCCTAGCAAACTATTTTGCAATTTGATTGCTGCTGTGGGAGCTAAATCGCCTGTATAATCATTGCTCGATGGGAAATATACTTTCAAATCGAATAAATTCTTTTCACTTAGGTCCATTCTATGTTCTAAGACAAATTGAGTATTAGTCCACTCGAAAACACCTGTGCGATTATAGTCAACAACTTGATTTGTAGGTTCAACAGGGTCAGCAATGATTGTTATATCTACTAAATCGGGATCTTGAAATTTCCAAGTGTTAATAGTTGACCATCCGTCATTTTCGAAATTATCCTGTACATCTCCAGCTAATAATGGTTTAGGACCTACGGCTATTCCCAATGATGGACCCACAATATCGTCAAAATAGAAAAGATTGTCGGTAGTGGAAGAAAAGTCGAAGAAAATTACAACTTTATTATAAATACCGGATTGTGAGCCTGCAAAATCGAATTCTATCTGCTCCCAAACATTAGCTGCTGAAACAGTTGCACTCACTTCTACAAAAATCCCAGCATTTGCAGCATCTTCAAGTTTAAAAAGCACATCGCAGGCAATAGGTGAATAAACTTTTAGCTGAAAAATAGAGCTTGAATCGAAGCTTATATAATCGGCAAGTTCGCCATAAACATGTGCCCACTGTTCTTGCGATCTTTGCCATTCTCCAACATTTGCGCTGGTATTGATACCTGTTTGATCGGGATTTGCTACCATTGCAGGAACATTTGGCCATCCAATAAAATCTACATTTTGATTTCCATCAAAATCATTGTAGATTGATTGTGCATTAAGCATTGTTGCAATTAATAAAATTGCAGAAATTGTAAATAATTTTGTCATTTTGTCAATTTTTAGTTACTAATTAATTCATTAATTTTTAAAGTTATTCATAAAATATAATATAAAGATCAAAATTGCATTAATTTAATTGCCATTTCTTCTTGCTTCCAATTCAATTTTTACTTTTTCTAAAGTTTTATCGTCAAGTTTATACCAGAAAAGTAAAACTGCTGTAATTAGATATAAAGTTCCTGGTATAATTGAAAAAAGTAATCTCAAACTGAGGATAGCTTCATCGGTTTGTTCAATTGCAGCTCCATCATAGTTTGCTATTGTTAAAATAAATCCAGCCAATCCGGTTGCAATTCCACCACCAAGTTTTTGTGCAAAAGTAGTTGCCGAGAAAAATAGTCCGGTTGCTCGCCTGTTGTTTTTCCACTCAGAAAAATCTGCTGTATCGGCAATCATTGCCCATAGTAGAGGTATTGTTGGTGCAATAGCCAGTTTTGATAAAATGTTAATTGTATGAAGCATATAGAAATCTTCGGGACCAGGAATATACAATGCAATAGTGAATATTCCGGCAATAGCCGAACAAACAATATAAACATCGCGTTTCTCAAATTTTTTGGTAAGCGGACGAGCCAGCAATACACCAATTATTAAAGCTATAGTAGTTGAAGTATAAAGGATAGTTGCATCGTTTTCAGATTTAATAAAATATTTGAAATATTGATTTATCACTGCAGCTTGCAAGAGAATTAGCACGAATGTTATAATTCCTAAAACAAATAGGATAATCCATGCTTTCATACCGAAAACATTTTTTATATCTTCTCTCAGATTGCTTTTTTGATTTTTTGGAGGTTCTATCCTTTCTTTTGTTGAAAAATATGAGATTAAAAGCAGAATAACTCCCAAAACACCTAAAATAATTGCAATGAGTTGAAAAGCATTTTGCTCAAATTGTGTTATCATTCCTTGCAGAGTTCCGGTTGAGTCTAACAATTTGGCATCTGCCCAATTATATAGCTTAATGAAATCTAATGCTTTTGGCGAAAGATTAATAGATTTTGCGTAAGCTAAAACATCATCTAAAATCAATAGATTTTTGAAATACATTGTAAAACTAACAATGAACATTCCTGTAAATCCGAGAAAGAAACGATACTGATTTAGCAAAGTCCTTTGCCCCGGGTCGGCAGTCATAACTCCGGAGAGTGCTGAAAATGGCAGGTTTACAGCTGTATAAAATGTACTAAGCAGCAAATATGCACATGTAGCATAAATTATTTTTCCGGTCTCTTCCAAATCCGGAGTAGTGAACAACACAACGAGAGAGACACTCAATGGAACTGCAAACCATAACATGTATGGACGAAATTTGCCATATTTTGTTTTTGTGCGGTCAGCAATTATTCCAATCATAGGATCTGAGATTGCGTCCCAAATTCGGGCTACCATCATAATTGTTCCGGCAGCAGCAGCTGAAATTCCATATACATCTGTAAAATAGAAAAACAAAAACATACCAGCCATATCCCAAGAAAAATGAGAAGCAGTATCTCCCAATCCGTATGAGAATTTTTCTTTGAATGATAGTTTTGAATTATTGCTCATCCTATAAAGTTTTAATAAATTTTTATAAATGTATGACTATCTTGAATAATAAATATTTTTTACAAAAATCTGTTTTCCATCAAAGTTTTCAACTCCTCTAAAAAACAAAAGAGCGGTTAAATCATTTAAATTTGCTCCTTTTTCTAATATAGCAATTGGAATAGAAAAACTTGCCCAGTTTTCTTTTATTCGATATTTACTTTCTGGTGAAAAAATTACATAGTTGTTTGATTGCGTGCCTTTTGCAAATATACCTGTCTGAAACCCAAGCTTGAAGGAAGAATTAGTGTTTCCTTTAATTTCAAAATTTAAATTTCCGTTTACAAATTTCGACATATCCTCACCAATTCCATCAGATTCTAATTCTATTGCACAACCCCACCAATCTCCATGTCCGCTGGTAATTTTTATTATTCTTGAAGAGTTCAGTTCGATATCGCAAGTTCCCTCCCATGAATTTAATTTTAGTTCAGAACATGGAAATGTCATATCATTAGTTTCATCAGGAATTAAAGATTCACTAAGAACAACATAGGTATTTTCCGAAACAGTTTCTCCGGGCTTTCGATTAATATTTGTTGTTGTAATTGATTTATCCCCAATTTCAGCTTTTGAAGGCGGCGGAAGAATTTCAGAAAAAAACACGGTTTCATCTCCATTATATGTTTTGCTGATAGAAATTCCATTTCTGGTCAATCCTTCAAAAATTCCTTCATCGACTAAATCCCACAATGCGTATTTTGCTTGCCCGTTTAATTTTATTAGTCCGAAATGATTTTCTGAACCCAAAGTATCAGCTTTATCTTTCCATTTCTCATCAAAAGCCTCAAAATAGAAACATGACATTCCAGCCTCTAATGTCCAGTCTCTCATATGTTTATAAAATAGTGCTTGTTTATATTCATCGGCAGCCTGCGAACCACCCTCTCCATATAAAGAAGACGAAATGCTTGCCCATCCTGTTTCGCCAATATGAATGGTTTTTTCTGTATTTATACTGGAAATATAATCAGCCGCAGTTTGAAATTGAGATATTGCATAATTTTTTGCCCTTAACATTCCGGCATCAATTTTTTCTACTGTAGAGAGTTTTTCCTCTTCTGCCGGAACCATCCAAAAAGTTGGATTGTAGTGGCTGTCGTGAAATGGATACGTGTGGAGTGACACATAATCGACTGCATTTATCAATTTAGATAAGTCTTCGGTATGATAACTTTTGTCGCGGCCTCCCCAGGATTCATAATTGTCAGAACTTGTAATCCAAATATTTGCAGGTAAATTTCCATTCATTTTTAAATTTTGCAAATATTCGACCCAATGAAGGATAATTTTGGCTTGCACAAAATATTGAACTGCCCATTTGACCATAGCTTCGTTTCCTACTGCAATAATCTTGACAATATCAGGGTATTCGTTTGCCATTTTTACGGCAGCTTGAATTTCAGCATTATTATTTTTCAAATTTCCCAAAGAATGATTGCGATTTTCGGTCCATGCTCCCTTGCATTCTATCCAGGTTCCTAACATAACAAACATTTCAAAATCTGAATCCTCATTTTTTAATTGACTAATTGCTTCCAACAGATTGGAAACTTGCAAAAATTGTTGAGAATTGTATGTTCGTATCAGCTTTATCCCTATTGCAGATAAGATTTTCATATCTTCTTTCAGCTCAGCTACAGAGGGAACTATTTCTCGTGTGTTTTGTCTATAACCTCCGTATGAAATTGCCGGGTAATCAGGATTTCCTAAAATGTCTGCTGCTCCTATTTCTATTGATTTTTGTTGCTTGTTCATACAACTGTTTGTGAAAATTATTGTAAAATATAATAATATTGCTTTCGTAAATGTTCTCATTTTCGGTAGATTTATTGTCCTCAATTATTTTTTACCTTGATGTTTTACTTTCCCTCTACGTTCAATTAATGCTGCTCTAATTTCTCGAGCTTTTTTCTCGGTAACATCATATTTCCACATCATGATTACTGCCATCAAACCAGTGAATATCGGAATTACAATGTCGGCAATTCTGAGGTTTGTAATCGTTTCAACCGTTTGAACTGTTACATCTTTATCAAAACCAACTAAATTTAAAACTGCTCCGCTGGTAAGTAATGCTACAGCAGTTCCCAATTTAACCATCCACCAGTAAACTGCTCCAAAAGTGCCTTCTCGCCGTGTTCCATTATTTAGTTCATCGAGGTCGCAAACATCGGCTGTCATAGACATCATCAAAGTAAACAATCCACCAATTCCGAAAGAAATTAGAGGAATCGGGAGAAACATCAAATATGGGTTATCAGGACTAAAACCCCACCATTTTAAGGCATATCCTATAATTGAAATAATTGTAGCAACAAGAAAAGCATTCTTTTTACCAATTTTTTCAGAAAGAAAGGTAATTATTGGAATCACTAAAAAAGCAGTTGCAATTGCACTAACAGTACCAAACCAAGCAGGCCAATGTCCGGCAGCTTCGGTATCGCCGTTAAACAGGTAAAAAATAATAATAAAGAAGGCAAATTGTGCAATTGTTTGAAAACCATTAAACACAAAAAAGGTAGCTCCACACAAACGTAAAAAAGGTTTACTTACGAAGGTCTGTTTTATTCCTTTAACAAACCCTTTAGTGTTCTCAGTTAGATCTTTCCACGACATTTTTGAATTTTGTTTGGAAGCCGGTGGAATAAGCTCTTTGCAAAATAGAGCAGGCATTATTCCGAGAAGCATGCACAAGCCTCCAACCCAAATTGAAAGATTCCTGGCACCTTCGGGAGCAGTGTCGTACAGAGATTGGTCGTAAATTATTACCCAAAACCAAGGAGCAATCATCCATGCAATTTGTCCCATCCATTGCGAAACTGCCATCAGTCTGGTACGTTCGTTATAGTCTGGGCTCATTTCGTAACCTAAACCTATTAGAGGGGTTGCAAAAATTGTATATCCTATATAAAAAACCACTGATAAACTCAAAAAGAAATAGAAATTATAGCTTTGTCCATTTTCGGGATACAACTGCCACATGTACATAAAAGTAATTCCGGTGATTACGCTTCCCAGAAAAATATATGGTTTGCGTCTTCCCCATTTCGATCTGGTATTGTCGGAAATATATCCCATAATTGGATCTGTAAGTGCATCTAACAAGCGTGGAATTGCTGCCAATAATCCGGCAAGAAATGGATCCATTTTTAAAGCCAAAACAAGGATTATCATAAATACTCCTAATGCTGCCGGAAAAAGTTGGTTTGCCAGATGTCCCGATCCGAAAGCTATTTTCTGACCGAAAGGAACAATATCTTCATTGGCAATTTTATAAGGTGTCATTTAATTGTCATTATTATATAAATTTTCAGAGTTCTCATCTTTCATTCTCACATTTACTTTAGCACAATTGTCTGAATTGCTTGTGGACTAATTTTTACTTCAGCTTGCTTATCTTCAATTGAAAGTTTAAAGTTTTTGGCTTTCAGACTCATATTTAAGACAATAACTACAATTGATCCATCAGGATTTTTTACTGCTGTAAGCATCAAATCTTTGTCGGTATTTTCAAAACCTATCCTTTCCGAATTTGGTTTTATGAATTTGCTAAAATGAGCAATAGTGTAATATAGAGGCGTGAAGTAAACTTCGTCGAGTTCCGGATCGACAATTACAGGTGCAACACACCAGTTTTTAAACCAGTTTGGTCCGCCTTGTCTGTCGAGAACCATGTTCCAGTCTATCCAGCCTTCAACCCAATTATTCAAACAACCAATAATATCTCTTGCATATCGATACACAGGAGCATATTTTGGATGTTTATGTTTGTCTTTATCTGGAGCCCAATCCAAGCCCCAGTCGGTTGCTTCTTTTTTCCAGTACCATTCGTCTTCTTTCCAATGTGGAACTTCCGAGTCGACACATGCTTCCGATTGAATTATATGTTTGTTTGGAGCAATTTCGTGAGTAAAATTTAAGGATTCGGGAAACCAATCGGTTGTGCTTGCATACCAGTGTATGGCAGTTCCGTAGAAATATTTTGAAGATTCTTCGTCTGCAAACATAATCTTCGCCCACTCGACTAATTCCTCGCCACGATTTTGATCGTAACCGAAAATTTTCGTGTCGTGGCCATCTGTTTCAAGTTTTTGCCCAAGGTGATTTTTTACAAAATCGACCATTTCTTCGGCATTAAAGTGCATGCTTTCCCAATTGTTGCCATTTCCGAGAGGTTCGTTTTCGACAGTTACTCCCCAAATATCAATTCCTTCTTTTTTATATTCAGTTAAATATTTCGAGAAAAACAAAGCCCAGGTATCGTAATATTCCGGCAATAATTTTCCTCCAACCCAACTTTTGTTGTCCTTCATCCAAGGAGGTGCCGTCCAGGGCGATGCTATTATTTTGAAACCATTTTCAGATTTCTCCATGGCTTGTTTAATCATTGGGATTATATCATCACGATCTTCATCAATTGAGAAATTCTGCAAATCTTTATCGCCTTCCACAGGTGCATAAGAATAATTCTTCAAAGAGAAATCGCAGGAATTTATATGTGTTCGTGTTAGAGAATATTTTGCTCCATTTGTTCCAAAATATGCATCAATAATTTGATTTCGTTTTTCTTCGCTTAGCTGATTTAGCAAATATGCAGAAGATTCGGTAAATGAGCCACCAAAGCCTTCGATAGTTTGAAATTTTGTTTCAGGAAATATTTTGATGATTTCTTTGGACTCTTCCTCCGGGAAATCAGTTATTTGTTTAAGTTTATTTCCGCTGGCTGATGTTTCGTAAACTTCAAGCGATAGTTTTTTTTGTTTCATGCTGCATCCTCCATAAACTACGATGAGTATTACGATTAATAAATTTCCAACTGATTTCATTTTATATCTTTTATTACATTTTTCTTCCAACAAAAATTAATATTTGAGTTTTTCGGCAATATCCCAAAGCCCCCAAAAAGCACCAACATCTCCTTCGTCATCAATTTTCCACGATTCATCGAAAGATGAGAAATAGAAAATATCGATATCGTCTTCGGCAGACCACTGCTGCGTATTCAGAAAATATTTCAGTGCATTTACTTCGGATGGTACCGAACCATAAAACTTTTCGCCTTTGTTTGGCCAGCCTGTTTCACTGATAATTACCTTTTTGCCATTTCCTGCTTTTACTGCTCTGCGAAACATATCTTTCATGTAGAGAAGTGAATATTCGAGGCTGCACCCCTCCCAAAATGGGTAACAATTTGCCAGAATAAGATCACAAGCTTCGGTGATTTTTGGCCGATTTTCAAATTCATAATACGCATCAACATATCCAACAGGAATATCAGAAACTTCTTTTTTTACATTATATATTTCTTCTAACAATTCTTCCTCCGTCAAATCTCCACGGTACATCACTTCATTTCCTACAGAAATAATATTTGCAAAGCCATCTTTAGCAAGGTGTATTAAGTTTTCAATTTCTTGCTTATTTATTTTTTCATTCTTGCCTAACCATGCACCGACAAAGGTTTTCAAACCATATTCATGAGCAATTCGAGGAATCATTTCGTTTCCTTCGGTACAAGAAAAAGAACGCACCCACTTTGTGTAAGGTTTAATTATTTCTAACCTTCTTCTGATTTGCTTTTCAGACAATGGTGTTCCGGGCATTTGTCCATCAAGATAGGGGCTGAAACACAGGCCGTGCATTTTGGTTTTTAAAGCCTTATGAAACATTTCAATAAGCTCACTCTTTGTTTTATTTAAAACATTTTCTCCTGTTAGAGATAATACTCTGTCTCTGTTAGCCAGCATTTTTTATATTATTTAATGTTACTTCAACTAATTCTACTTCGCCAGTTCTGCTGAAAATTAAATCGCTGGTTTGCTCATCGATGGAGTTTCCATTGAAATATTTTGTATTTCCATTCTTGAATGAAACCGAAATATTTTCTTTATCTGAAAAAGTATAAACAATGGGAGTTTGGCAAAATGTAAAAGCAATGTGATTTTTACTCAATTCAACTTTACAGTTTTCTCCTTTTATGTTGTAATATTCAAATACACGATTTCTATCTAAAATTTCTTCGTGATTGAACAATGTAGGTTCGAAGAAAATCTTCCCTTGTTTTATTCTTAGGCCTAATTCTCCGATTTTCGAAATAATATCTTCTTTCACTTGCCCTGTGAGTCCGGGTTGCTTAACTCCGGTATTCGATGGAGTATGAGAATAGGCATCGGTTGGGAAAGCTCCATATAAATCCGGAGATTTGTAAACACCGATTCCGGCTTTTATTTCGTAATAATGATCTTGAAGATGATTGATAATATTTGCATTTGCACCTTCGAATTTTGCAGCAAAATAATTTTCTTGAGTTGCCAATAAAAGTTTTGAAACCATGTGCCAATAAATAGATCCTAATCCTTCGTAGCCATAAAAAGTTCCGGAGCGTCCTGTAAAGGATTGATGATCGAAAATCTGTTCATATATATCTAAAATCTTATCTTTTTCAAGTTCAATAAGATGACTATAGCTACCAACTCTTAAGCCGTTTAAAACTTCTTCTAACACTTCTCTATTTCTAAAAGTGCCATTAAAATGAAATTCTCCTTCTTTATCAACTTTTATGATTGAAGTTTCTTTGTCAGCTATAAGTTTTGTAAACAAAGCCGATTCCTCAACAAATTTCTTAGGAATAATATTTTTATTGATAAAACGTGGCAATTGTCTGTCAGGATAAAGCATATAGCTATTTTGATCTTCCCGAAACATCGCACTGTTTTTCAACGAATCTAATACATCGAGACTTTCTTTAGCTGTAAGCAAACCGGAACTTAAAACTGCAACTTGACCTTCGAGCATTTCGTAAAGATTGCGAATGGAGATTTCTTTTTTCCTGATGGAAATTAAATTGTAGGCATGATACAATCCGTCCTTACGTTTATTTATTTTTATTGATTGGTCGATATATTTCAGGCTCACCTTCGTAAAATCCAAAAGCTCTTTTACTTTTATGTTGCTCTTTTCGCCGGAAAACGAATAATTATAAATTTCGTTTCTGTATTTTGTATGTGCTTCTCCGAGATAGTTTGCAAATTTTCTTCGGTCTTTGTCAGAAAATCCTGTATTGATAAGATTTACATTTTCTAAAAAGAAATTATAAATATTCGTAAACAAAGTTTCTACTTCAATAGAAATACTGATTTCAGAAAATGATATTTCTTGAAATTTCTTTTGCCAAAATTTAAGGAACCTTCTAAGGTAATAAAGTGTAACCATCGATGTTCCGTTTCCGACAAGTGCATTGTTTGCATCGTTCCATTCGGGGCGTTGGGTATTTAGCCAAATTCCTGCTTCGGGAATAAAATTGCTCAACTTGGACAATAAGGAAACAAGGATTTTTTCAGTAAGATTGACTTTATAAATATTGTCGCCAGACTTGTATTTCAACAAACTTGCATCCGCTCCAAGAAGTTCAACCTCAGTTCTTATTTTCTTATTTAGTTCTACATCAAAAACGACAGTATCTTTTGGATTCTGAACAATTTCGTTGTACGATTTTATTTTATAAGGGACATTTGCATAAGTAAAAATCTCGCTTACTAAAAGATTATCTAATTTGCCCGGATGGAAATTGTTTGAAAGTTCTAATAATTTCTGGAGATAAATTATTTGATGATCGCCCCAGTATCCAATGTATGCCCAAGGATCGTCAGGATGTGGCGATTCCCAATCAATTCCATCACGCATGATGCGATACGGGTTGTAACCATCAATGGTTGAAGCATTTAAAAACTTACTGATTATGCCTTCAATAAATTGCGGGTATGAAAAACAGAGGGCTTCCCAATTTTGAAAAATATCTCTCCAATTGCCTTCGTAATAATATTTTGTTTGCCCATCTTCTTTTTTTGTTTCTATAGAAAACAAATTCCAAGGACGACTTGGGTCGCCGTGTCTTCTGCTAAATGTCAAAGGCAAATATTCGTTTGTTATTCTGATAAGGTCAGTATCACCTGTTTGTTCAGCAAGGTTTATTAAATTTGAATACGATATTTCGTCAGGTAGATGGCTAATCCAGGATTGATATTCTTTTGTGATTAGTTTGTTTATTTGTAATAAATAAAGTTCGAAATCGTCTTTCTTTACTGAATAATTGTTGACAAAAACACCACCTCGCATAATATTATATAAGGTGTTCGAATAATGACGGGCGTAAGACAAATCTGTATTTGTCATTTGAAAACCATCTGCAAACGAGACCATTTTCTTGAGATTTTCGGTTCCTTGTTCAATATCAGCAATTAGAAAGTCAGTAGGTTTTTTAGTTTTAATTATGAAATTGTTAAGATTAGCAACATCGGTGCTTCCTTGATTTAATTCTGCAATGGTAAACCAATCGCTATTTTCATTTTTATTCAAATCTACATGAGAATTTACAAAATATGCCCCTCTCGAAGCTCTCACATCATATTCGGATTCAATATCAAATCCATTTCTAAATTTATTAACTTGCTTTTCGGAAACCAGAATTTTGCTGTCTTTGGCAATACCAGTTGACCAGACGGTTGTTAGTTTTAAAGCTTCGCTCGGTTCTGCTTTATCCACCGGAATTGAGCTTAACATAAACAGAGCCAGGGTACTACCTTCAATTCGTTCATTTTTTTTATAGGCATCCAAAAGGTTGCTATATTCGTTTTGGAATAAATAATCGAGCCCAAATGGGAGAATATTTGTAATTCCATCAATAAATTCAATTTTGGTTTTTGTCTGGCTTAAATTTACTAATGAAGATTTCTTTACGAAGCCAAACTTTTCGCTATTATTCCAGCTATAGCTGAAACTAATTTCTAAATCGGAATTTATTTCTTCGAAAATTATTTTATTGCCATAAATGTTTTTATATAAATTTCGAGTAATATCGTATGTTTTTTGAGACTCGTTGGTGAATGGTTCCCAAAGGAAAGTTTTTTCGTTTTTATGTATAAGAAAACAAGATTTGCTTCCTGTAATACATTTGTAATCATGAATTTTATCAACCGTATAATAAGGAAAAAGTGCGTTGTTACGGTCTTTCCTGCCGGCAGATAATGATCCATTACTTGAAATAAACATCCATAAATCGGAATCGCTGACAATGCTTATAAAAAAGTCAGGCATCTCATGATAATTCTGAATTTTATAAAATTTCTCATTTTCAATTTCTACAAATTGCCCTGATATTTCAGATGATTGAGTTTTTATTTTATTCTCTCCTAAATATATTGTTCTGTTATTCATCAATTTTTTGTTTCGAATATTATTTTAAGAAAAAACTTTTTGTTTGTAATTCCGAAGGTCTGCCACCAATTAATATTGAAAATTCTCCCGGTTCAGTTATCCATTTATTATCTGTCCCTACAAATGCAAAATCATCAGTACTTAGTTTGAATTTTATAGATTTTGACTCTCCGGCTTTCAATCCAATTTTTTTAAATCTTGCTAATCGTTTTATATCTGGAGAAATTGTTGCAAAATGGTCGCGAGTGTATAACTGAATAACTTCTTTTCCGAAAATTTCTCCTGTATTTGTAATCTCCACTTCGATGGTAATTGTATCTCCTTTTGAAAAAATACTATCGCTTAGAGTAGGTTCGGAATATTCAAAACTTGTATAACTTAGTCCTTCGCCAAATTCATATTGAGGATTAAAACCGCCAAGACTAAATTCTTTATCCATAGCATCCATTCCTTTATAATTATATTTCAAGATTGAACCTGAATATCGGGGATAAGTATATGGCAATCTGCCACTTGGATTGCAATCGCCGAAAAGCAAATCTGCAATAGCTTTTCCACCTTCTTGTCCGGGCAAATAAGCCATTATAATTGCCTTAGACAAAACTTCAATTTCACGAATGATTCTTGGTCTTCCTTCAAGAAGTAGCAAAACAATTGGTTTTCCTGTGGCAGCAAGATTTTTTATTAATTTCAATTGCACTTCTGAAAGCTCCAATTCCTCTATGTCGCTTGGTTTTTCGGTAGCTGGTTTTTCTCCAATACAAGCTATTATTATATCGCATTCTTGCGAAAGAAAAACTGTGCTATCAATATTTATATCTTCAGTAAAGCTTGTTCCTTGTCCATAGTGTACATTATTTTTCCCAGCTTTTTCTATAATTGCATCTAGAATGGTAGCTTTGTTAGTATCGTTATAATTCTCCTCCTGTCCACTCCATGTTCTTGACCATGCACCATTTAAGAAGTTTATTGAGTTTGCAGTTGGTCCGCACACTAGAATCTTTTTTGTTTTGTCGATTGGCAGAGTTTCATTTTCATTTTTTAATAAGGTAATACACTCTTTGGCAGCTTCGTAGCTTGCATTTGAAAATTCTTCTGAAGCAAATAAAGGATATTGTTCTGGTGATGTATAAGGTTTTTCAAATAATCCTAACTCAAATTTCACTTTTAATATCCTACGAACAGCATCATCTATGCGTTCAATTGGGATTTCGCCCTGTTTGACCAATTCAACAATATCTATTGCAAAACTTTCATTGTAAGGAACCATACACATATCCATACCTGCCAAAACTGCTAATTTCGCAGCTTCTTTATTATCTTTAGCTACATTATGAGCATATACTAATTTTGTAAGATCGTCCCAATCTGAAATTACAAAACCATGAAATTCTAATTCACCTTTCAACAAATCAGTTATTAAATGATGATTGACTAAACCTGGAATTCCATTTACGGAACCGGAATTTATCATAATTGTTTTTGCCCCAGAGCGAATTCCTTCCTCAAATGGAGGCAGATAATATTGTCGAAGTTCATTTTCAACAATATTTGCAGTCCCACGATCTTTTCCATTGTTGGGATTTCCATATCCAATAAAATGTTTCAAACATACTGCGGCTTTTGTATTGTCTGACAAACTATTTCCTTGCGATCCTTTAATGAAAGAATTTGTCATTTGTGTAGTCAAATAAGTATCTTCACCAAAAGTTTCAAATATTCTTCCCCACAATGGTTGTAATGAAATATCGAGCACCGGTGCATAATTCCATGGGATAGATGAGGCTCTCATTTCGTAGGCTGTAATTTCGCCCATTTTTTCAGCATGTTTTGCATTCCAAGTTGCGGCACATGCAATTTGATGCGGAAATAATGTTGATGAAGCTGTATAATTTGCACCGTGAACTCCATCGTTTCCAAATAATATTGGAATCTTTAATCGAGATTTTTCTAAGGTAAAATCCTGAATTTGACTAATAATATTGTACCATTCTTCTTTTGTTGGCGGATATTTTCCTTTGTTTTGAATTGAGCCAATATGATACTTCAAAATCAATTTATTTAATTTTTCAATATCAATTTCAAGCGAATCAGCATTGCTCCAAAACGGTCCTTTACAAACCGCTGTTAGACCAATATTAGTCATTTGACCAACCTTTTCTTCTAAGGTCATTTGCTGAATAAGCTCCTCAATTTTGTTTTTCCCTTCATTCTTCACATTTCCACAAGAGACGAAAAGCAAAATCCCGCTCATAAATATTATTGAAGATAAATATCTTCCCATATTTAATTTTATTTTCTTTTATTCTATATGGTAAATTTTGAGGTAAATTAAAATCACTAAAACACCTGTATATATCACTAAATCAGTATGCCATTACTGATTTTATGTGATTAAACAAAAACTGCTTAAAAAGAATATAAACAGTTTTTGTTATTAACCAACCCATTTACATTTATAAGATTTAAATAATCTCACTTGGTATTTCAATTTATTATTAACTAATTAAAAACAGGTATTTTAGTGAATTTTAATTTATATTTTAGTAACCTTCATTCTGAACAAATAATCCACCGGATAAATCTATTTCGGTTTGAGGAATTGGCAAAAATCCTTTTGTTACGGCATCGAATGTTACATCGAAAAGCACTTGATCTCCAATATATTGAGAACCATATATGCCAACAGTAAGTTCCTGACTTGCAACATTCATTCCTTGACGTATCAAATCAAAATAGCGAATTCCTTCGAGCGAAAGCTCTAACCTACGTTCATTCAAGATATTATCAATAGTTGCAGATACGCTTGCCAATCCGACTCTTGCTCTTACTTTATCAAGATATTGCTGAGCATTAGCACTTCCAAGCTCGGCAGCCATAAGTAAAACATCAGAATATCTGATTACTCTATGGTTGCATGTACGGTTTAGCTCTAATTGTCCGTCTGCGCTTTGGTGTTCAGCATCGGAGCTATATTTTTTTGAAAAATAACCTGTATGTTGATATCCTGGAACCAAATCTCCATCAAGACTATCTTCAAACAAAACTGTTTTATATAAACGAGGGTCTCCTTGTAAATCATCAACTAATTTCTGGCTCACCGTACCGAAGCTCCATCCTCTGTTCCAATTTTCTGAACCTGAAACACGAGGGCCTTGCATTTGGGCCGACAAATTGCCGTCTCCTCCACGTACAAAATCCCAATCCCACCAGGCATAAGAATCGCCGTGGGATATTTCAAAAACTGATTCTTCACCAAATTCACCGGCAAGTTTAAAATTTGTTTCATAATTTTCGAATAAATCATGGGTGCTATTGGTGATAAGGTCTTCAAGGTATAGTAGAACTTCTGCTTTGTCAATAGTAGTACCGTTGGCATCGAGATCTGTTTTATATACGCCATTGTAAAATAAATATACTCTGGCGAGTAGTGCTTCTGCAGCCCATTTTGTAACTCTGCCTGATTCATTAGTTGGTATTGATTCGGGCAAATCATTAATTGCATCAACCAGATCGGCAGCAATTTGGTTGTAAACCTCAGTTGGTGTATTTTGCGTCTGGCTATATTCCGATGGTCCTTTAATGGTTTCGGTAAGCAATGGGATATTTTCGAAAAACCTTACTTGTTCGAAATAGAAATAGGCTCTTAAAAATTTACACTCTGCAATGGTTCGTATTTTAAATTCTTCAGAAACTACTATATCTTCAATTTTTTCGAGTAGGAGATTTGCTCTATAAATTCCATTATAGTTTTTAATATAGATAGCATGAACTATTTTATTAGTAGTAGGAATATTAAATGTATTTAATTCATTTTCATCCATACCATCGTTGGCATCAGAACCTCCTGCATAAGAATCGTCAGAGAGAATGTCAGCCATTGTAACCAATGGAGCCCATGAGACATTAGGGCTTGATTGAAAACCCAATACATCATATACAGCTACCAATGCTTGCATAGCATCTTCTTCAGTCTGATAGAAATTTGAAGATACTTCTCTGTCTAATGGGTAACGCTCTAAAAACTCTTCACTGCATCCGGTTGAAAATGCGATTAGAATTACTGATATTATTATATATATATTTATTTTTTTCATATCTGTTTATTTTAGAAAGTTAAAGTTGTTCCAAGACGGAAAGTTCTTGCTTGTGGATAAATACCTCTATCTATACCTATATCAAATGAACTTCGTGCACCTATTTCAGGATCTGCTCCGGAGTATCCTGTAATAGTAATCAGATTTTCACCAGAAATATAGAAGCGCCAGTTTGTGGCTTTAATTTTATTTAAAATGCTATTTGGCAAATTGTATCCAATCTGCAGATTTTTAAGCCTAACATAAGTGCCATCCTCAATATACAGATCTGATACTCTGTAATTATTATTAACATCGCTCCATGTATATCTTGGTATTTCATCGGAAGTTCCTTCGCCGGTCCAGCTATCTAAAATTTCTGTTGTTCTGTTCGTATAGAATAAATCCTGTCTTTGTGAGCCATTAAAAATGTCGTGGCCAATGGCTGAGAATATCAGAAATGATATATCAAATTGTTTGTAATCGAGCGAACCATTAAAGCCTAAAGTCCAATCTGGTGTAGGATTTCCAATCATTGTTCGGTCGTCAGGTGTGATTTCATTATCGCCATTTACATCTACGAATCTTACATCGCCTGGCTCGGCAAGAGGTTGTAATAATTCACCATTAGTACCTATGTGTTGGTAAACTTCTGTTTCATTTTGGAACAATCCGTCTGTTTGGTATCCGTAGAAATGCGAAATTGGTAATCCTTCTTCGGCACGGGTAATTGTTCCTGCAACTGCCCAGTCGGCTCCCCAAATAATTCCCTCAGAGTTTCCAATATGGGTCATTGTATTTTTATTATAAGCTGCATTTACTCCGAATGAATATTTCATATCACTTAGGGTATGCCTCCAATTAACTGACATTTCGATACCTTTGTTTTGAACGCTTCCTACGTTTGAATAAGGAGCACTATTTCCAACATGTGCAGGTATAGGTATTATTTCCAATAAATCATTGGTATTTTTAATATAGAAGTCGAATGTTGCAGTTAATCTATCATTATATGCACCAAAGTCGAGTGCAATATCTATTTGTTCTGATTCTTCCCATTTAATATCAGCATTTTCGATATATTCAGGATACATGCCGATAAGCCTGCCTCCTCCAAATATATATCCAAAATCTGGTGTTGACATAACCGAAATATACTTATATGGACCGATATTATCATTTCCATTTATCCCCCAGGATGCTCTAAGTTTTGCAAAACTAAGCTGACTTATTTGCGGAAAAAAAGATTCATCGGAAATCAACCATGAAACACCGAGCGAAGGGAAAATTCCAAATCTATTATTGGCACCAAAATTTGACGAACCATCTCGTCTTAAAATTCCTGTAAAGGCATATTTACTTTTGTAATCATAAGTAATTCTTCCAAACACTGAGTAAAGGGCATAATGTGAAGCTCCTCCATCCGCTTTCCATGCAGTATCTGAAGCCATATTTAGGTAAACGTTTTCAGGGTCGTAGGTTGAAACCATGGCATTAAAACCACTCAAATCGTCAAACCTGTCTTCCTTTGCTGTGGTTCCAGCAAGTACAGAAAAATTATGATCTTTAATCTTCTTTGAATAAGTAAGAGTGTTTTCTATTTGCCAGTTGTACCATCTTTGCATGTACTTATTCACTGAAGTTTTTTCAGTATTATATTGTGCACCATTCATATAATACAATGGTTTGTATGATCCGCCATTTCCATATGCCAAATCGATACCCATGCTTGTTTTAAAAACCAAACCTTCAAATGGAGAAATTTCAGCAAACACATTTCCTACAATTTTATCTAATTTGTACTCGGATGTTTGTATTTCTAATAATGCCTGTGGATTAACTATTTCTGCTCCGAGATAATTTGAAATTCCATAAACATTTCCATCTTCATCTACAACCACCGGTTGATTTGAGTAAGGCTGTTCGGCAAGTATATCGGGATCTGTTTCGTAAAGAGGTGTAAGCGGATCTAAGTTTAATGCACTACTAAATACGCCATTGAATGATTCATTACTGCCTATACCTCTTTTTGTGATACTTGAGTAGGCGAATGTGTTTCCAAATTTAAACCAATTGGTAACTTTATGCGAGCTGTTTAGGCGGGCTGTTAATCTATCGAATTGCGATTGACTGCCACCTATTATACCTTGCTGAGAAAAATAAGAAATTGAAGAAGAATAAAATGATTTTTCGTTCCCTCCTGACACGTTAATATCGTGGTTTACTATAGGAACGTTTTTTTCGAAAATATAGCTTTGCCAGTCAGTATTATGTGCCACCTCATTCATATCAAAAGGTTCATCTTGGTTGGCATTTCTTGCACCTTGGTTCATCAATTCGCGGTATTGGTCTGCATTTAACATATCCAGAGTATTTGCAACATTTTGTATTCCGTAATATCCTGAATAGCTTACACTCATTTTTGATTTCTGTCCGATACCTGAGCCTTTGGTGGTTATCAGAACAACACCGTTTGCTCCTCTGGCTCCATAAATTGCACAGGATGCAGCATCCTTCAATACGTCCATAGATTCAATATCGCCGGGATTCAGATAATCTATTCCACTAACAGGCATACCATCTATAATATAAAGAGGGTTTGCATCTCCTGTTGTTCCGGTTCCTCTGATACGTACGGTAGGTGCTTCTCCAGGTTGCCCTGACATTTGTGTAACCTGAACTCCGGCAGTTCGTCCCTGCATTGCTTGTTCAACACGGAGAATAGGCGTTTTGGCTATCTCATCAGCATCGACAGAAGCAATAGCTCCGGTTACAACTTTCTTTTTCTGAATTCCGTAACCAATCACAACCAGCTCTTCAAGTTCGGTATGTTCAACCATCATAACAACATCAATTGTTGCTCTACCATTAATTGGAATTTCAATAGTTTCGTATCCAATACAAGAGAATGCAAGAGTATCAGTTGGTTTCGTAACTGTGATGGAATAATTTCCTTCAAAATCGGTAATTGTTCCATTTGTTGTTCCCTTTAGTATAACAGTAGTCCCGGGAATACTCAATCCATCGGCTTTATCAGTAATTACTCCTTTTACAGTATGTTGTGCAAAAATACTGTTTGAAAGTAAAAATAAGGCTATGGAGAAAATTAATTTTTGTATATGTTTATTCATATGTTTATGATTTTATTTTTAAAGTTTAAATAATTGAAATGCGAATATTAAATATTGCATAGAGGCAAATGCCAAACCAGATTACTTGGGATGCAATTTTCAAAATTGTTATCCCAATGTTTCGGAACACTTTAGTTTAAAACTTCATACTTCAAATGCGAATAAATTGAGGTTTATTTAAAAAGTCAAGATTTATTACTTTTGAAATACTCGGACGTAATCAACTTTCATTTGTTGAGGGAATATCGTAGAATTATCAGGAGAGCCAGGCCAGTTTCCTCCAACAGCTATATTAAAAATGAAGAAATGAGGCTGATGGAATTCTGACATATCAGAACCTGTAATATCAATAGTATAATATATTTGATCATCAACAAAAAATTGTATCAGATTTTCGTTCCATTCAATAGAAAATACATGATATGCCTCGGCAAAATTATCTACACTCGAGGGTAGTAAGATTGATCCTCCGGCATCGGCGTGTTCATTATTATACTCCCAATGTAAAGTTCCATACACATGGTATTCGCCATCGTTTCCTCCAACCATTTCCATAATGTCAATTTCACCACAATCTGGCCAACTTACCGACGAAATATTTCCTCCTAACATCCATAGTGCAGGCCAAATTCCTTTCCCCTCAGGCAATAATGCTCTTATGTCAATTCTGCCATATTGAAATTCCTGTTTCCCTTTAGTAATTATTCTTGCTGAAGTATAATTTGCACCGCCATAACTTTCCATACGAGCTTCGATAGTGAGTACGCTATCTCCGACCCAAGCATTTTCCGGGCGATAATTTTCGAGTTCATTGTTTCCCCATCCACCGCCTCCGGTTTCATAACTCCAATCATCAGTATTTAACTGGGATCCATTAAATTCATTCTGCCAAACTAAGTTATATCCGGTATATTCCAAAGGCGAAAAGTTACCTTTGTTTAATGGAATTTCTTCAGCTTGAAATGCTACATTCACCTGCCTATTTTTTTTCACATACCTACCGGAAGAACCGTAGGCTCTTATCGTAAATTCATAAATTCCTTGACCTCCGAACTTATATTCAAAATATCCTGTATTATTTACTTCTTCAGGAGTTTCATCAGAACCGATATAAAGTTGATAAAGTGTAGCATTGTCAGCAGTAGCCTGAATTTGTACAAATCCTATTTCATGGTCAATAGACACAATCTCTACAACTAAATTTGAAGGATCGTCTGTATTAACTTCACTTTTTTCAGTACAAAAAGTTAATGTAAGGGAGAAAAGCAGAAATAATATAATATTGTATTTTGATAATAGTCTCATAATAGGAAAAATAAAAAGCTATGACCAATACGATCATAGCTTTTATTTATATTTTTAATTAAATATGAAGTTTCGGATATAGAAAACACCAGCGTTTTCATGACCTCCTCCACCAAGAGAGATTGCAAAGAAATCTAATTTATCGTTTGTGAAAGGAGTGTATGAACCTGCTCCACTTGTTGGTGAGTCTAAATTAAAAGTATAAGTAACCCATTCGTCCATTACAGTGGCTACCGTGTCATACTGAATATGTCCGGTCCACCATTCTTCAGTTTCGCTATGTTCGGCAATTACTATTGCTATATCCTTGGTTAAATCACCAGAATAATCATTTGTACTTGGAACATAAACATCCAAAGAAACAGTTGTGAAATTATCAAACTGAATATCATTAGTCATGAAAAATTGAAGCTCTTGCCACATTCCCCATCTGTCATATTGACCACAATCAGCACCTGTACCTGCAGGATCAGTTACACCCATTGCAAAACTCATGCTATTGGCTTTTGATGTATCTAAAACAACAAAACTGGTAGATGTTTCAAAAGTATTATACATCTCAGTTGGAGTTAAATCAGGTAGGTCTTCTCCATATGGTTCCAGCACAGTAACTACTTCTGGTTCTAATGAAGGATCTGAATAACTTACATAAACAATTTTCCAGAATCCATCTGCACCCCAGTCGAAAGAAACAACCATTAAATCATATCCGGTTTCCTGAGTAATTTCAACATTAAAGGTAGTACTGGCAACTGGTATAGTAGTTTCAGCAGCAGTTCCTAATTTTGGGATTCCTATCCAAGCGCCAAGTCCTGTAATAGTTGCAGTTCCTGTAGATGCATCATATGTGAATTGATGAGTTCCAGATAGCCAGTCGCTTACATCAACGCCATCTTTATTTATCATATTTTCTGGTAAAGCATCAAAACAAATTTCATAGTTCCACTGGTCGTTGAATACACCATATTCTCCCCAGAACACACCATTGTCATTGAATTCGTATATGCCATCGAATTGGAAAGTAAATTCCTGATTATATACACAAGGTCTTGCTCCGTCGTTTTGTAATCCTTCCCACCAGCTTCCAGGGCTTTCAGAATTTTCACCAAGCGACATTGAAACGCCTTCTCTGTACAATTTCCAAGTTTTTGAAACATCTCCTGTTAGCAATTTATATGCATCGTCAGGATCGGTAATCGTAATATCCATAGAATACTCATGGGAGCCTGCATCATTTGTAGCAGTTAATAAAACAGTATAGTCTCCTGAGGCCGCATAAATATGTACAGGGTTTTCCTCAGTTGAACTTTCAGTATCGCCAAAATCCCAACTATATGAGGTTGCATTTTGTGAGAAGTTTGTGAATGCTACTTCAAGAAAATTTGTAGCACCAATTTCGTACTGAAAACTTGCAACTGGCATTACTGTGTTTTCATCCTCATCCTTATCGCAAGAATTTAATACAACAAGGGAAAAAATTCCCATTAGCAAGAATATACTTGCCAAAAATTTAAAAGCTTTTTTCATCGTAAAATGTTTTTAGTTAAAATAAATGTAAAGAAATATAAAGAAATATTGATTTTAAGTTTTCAAAGTAAGTAACAAAAATGTAATTCACAAATATATTTTGCTAAACAAAACTACATCATTGAAAGAATTATCATACGTCAAAAATACATCAAATTGCCTAAACATTCTAATTTTCTGACATTTATAAAACATTTACATATTCTCAATACGTTCATCAAACGCATCAACAAGAATAAAATATTTTGATTCTGTTTTTTGAAGATATTTTTAAGAAGTTCTAATAAACTTGGAGGATTTATTAAAAGGAAATAATGAAATCAGTAAGATTTACTGACCTGTCAAGATTTAGTTTTTTACGTAAACGATAGCGACTTATTTCAACACCTCTTGTCGATATATTCATAAGTAGTGCTATTTCTTTACTTGAAATATTTCTTCTCAGGTAGGCACATAGCTTTAATTCTCTTGGTGTAAGTTCGGTATATTGGTTTTTTAGCCTTTTAAGAAAAGCTTCATGCACATTTTCGAAATGTGTTTCAAAAACTTTCCATTGATTTTCGCTTTCTATATCTTTATTAATTTTCTTTATTAATGGCGAAATCATACCTAATTTGTTCTCACTACGGCTTTTAGAAACAATATCTTTTAATTCATTTTTTAAATTAAAGAGTAATTCGTTTTTTTGAATCATTTGCATAGTTGCATTAGCTAACTCTTTGTCTTTCATAATCATCTTTTCACGCAAAGTGTCATTCCGTATTCTAATTACCTCTTTTTCCGCTTCGAGTGTTTGACGTTTCATTTCATTTTCTCTTTGCTTTGATTTTCGTTCCAGTATGAGTTTTTCTTTCATTTTTGATTTTTCAATCCTTAATTTTACCCAATAGAAAAACAGAAAAATCAACATCAAAAAAATGAAACTAAAGAGAATTAAAGCCTTTAAGGATTTATACCAAGGCGGTTTTATTTTGAAAGAATATTTTGAAGCTTGCGTTTCAACATCATAGGTACTGCGAGCTTTTACGAAAAAAGTGTAATCTCCTTCTTTCAGATTTGTGTATTCTTTTGTGTATCTAATATCCCAGTTTGACCAATTATCGTCATAGCCCTTTAAGAAAGTAGAGTATTTTGTCATTTCAACATTTTCGAAATCATTTGCGGAAAATTTAAAACCAAGATTATTTTGATCATACTCAAGAATTGTTTGAACAGTCGAGTCTTCTATTCTTCTTTCATAACAGATTATTGAATCTGGCTGGCTTAAATATGCCTGATTGATGAAAACTTTAAATTTCTTATCATAACTTTTCTGAAAAAGCTGGTCGTAATGTACAAATCCATTTTCAGTTCCGAAGAAAGTATTTCTTTCATTTAAAGTATAAACAAACTGGAATCCCCCTATGAAGCTTCCTACTAATTGCCTAAAAGGCAAGCTTATATCTAAATAACTTCCGTCCTCTTGTATTCGCATAACTCCGGAATTCCCCTCGGTAAAATACCATATATCGTCTTGCTGGTCTTCGCAAAGTTTTTTTATGGTTTTCCCATGAAATAGTTCTTCAAAATATGAATAATGTGAAAATAACTTTTTGTTTTTGTCGAATTTAAAAAACCCATTTGGAGAAATAAAAACAATTTCATCTCGAAGTTTAAAAACGTTAATTCCATAATCAGATTTGAATCCATTTGAGGAATTATACAAATTAGAACTAACAACACTATCGAGATTGTTGTTTAGTGAAATATTATAAACTCCTTTGTAGCCATGACTTATCCACAGACTATTGTTCTTATCTGCCACCATTTCGCGCGATGTTTCATTAAATGCTTTGATTTTTCCGAAAAATTTCCATTTTCCATTTTCCTTTTTCAGAAGAATTAAACCAGTATATGTTCCACCTATTATTTTGTTGGGATGACTTTCTAATTGGAGAAAAGTCCAGCAGCCCGGAATGTCTGCGATTTTACGTGCAGTTCCACCTTCTATAATGAAAGTTCCGTTGTGATGCCCACAAAAAAGTTTATCGTCAAAAATCTGCAATCTCCAGACTTGACCGCGTGTATTTTCAATAAACTTAAAATTATTCTCTTTTTGGGGATATTGAAAAAAGTCGCTCCATTTTTTATAAAAAATACCTTGATTTGTTCCGAAATACAAATATCCTTTGTGAAATATTGCAGCATATCCAGCACTAAGACCATCATAATACGAGAATATACTTAGATTTGAATTAATTTCGACATAATCAATTCCATTGTCGGTTCCCAACCAAAGATTTCCGAAATCGTCGGTATTCAAGCTCAATATTGTATTATTTTGTAATCCGTTTCGGCCATTTATAATTTGTAAGGGGATGCCATCATTATTGCAAATTATGAGGCCATTTTGTATTGTACCAAATGCAATATATTCATTATCAATTCTTTTTGCACAGTACAATTGATTTTTTTTCAGGTAGGCCGATGCCGGATTTTTCCATTCAACTATTGTATTACCATCATACAAGAACAATCCACTTTCGGATGTAGCTATTAATAGATTTTCTTCAAGAGGCAAAATTGACCAAATTTCTTTTCCCTTTAATTGTTCGGTTCCGTTCAGCTTAAACAACTTTCCCATTGCATATCGTAAGAGTCCGGCTTCGAGATCACAAATCAACAATTGTCCTTTTATATAAAACGAAAAATGGAATGAACCAGGCGCATCAATTACTTTTACTTCATCGTCATTTATTATTATGAGTTTGGAAAAAGACTGAAAAATCAGTCCATCGGGAGTTGAATGAATTCGCCAAATTTCTCCAAAATCTCTTTTCGTTTCAGGGAGTATGGAAGTCATTGAATGGTACTGATATTTACCTAAAGCGTTTGTCTCGAAATACCCAAATTCGTTGAAGCCACCCACGTATATTTTCCCATTTTCAGAAAGCAAAAAACAATGCAACACAGAGGAATTTGATATTGGATAAATTTCCCAGTTGTGCCCGTCATATTCAATCAATCCGTTGTTGTTGGCAAAATACATTTTCCCATTATCGGAATTTTCTATCATCCAGGTTTGTAGCCCGCCTTTATAATCAGAACGCTCGAAATTCCGAATAAATGGTGTCCCAATATCTTTTACCTGGGCTATAGTAGTATTAAGAAAGAACAGGAAGTTCAGAAAAAGGAAAATTGTATATTTCAGTGTTATATTCATTAATAAAAAAACTTCAAAAAAAGGAAATCAAAGATAATATTTTTTTGATGCAATTTAGATAATTATGAACAAAACATAGCTGAAAAATTTCTTGCAAAGACGCTTGCTATCAGGAATATTCCTGATTTTGCAGGTATATTGTCATGAAAATAGCTGCTAAACTATAACAACAGCAGGTTTCACTTTTGTTTTACAATTAGGAAAAATTAGTTATTACTTTTGTAAAATACACTTATCAACAGCAATAAATTCGCCTGCAATAATTTTATAGAAATAAATTCCGGGAGGAAATTTGCTTGCATCCCAGTTTAAGACATAGTTTCCTTCTGTTTGAGTTTTACTGATAAGGGTTTCAATAATTCTTCCGGTGTAGTCGTGAATGCTGAGATTCACCATAGTTGTTTTAGATATGTAGTATGAAAAATTTACTGCTTCACTGAAAGGATTGGGGTAGCAATTGTTCAGTTTAAATGACGATGAAACAGAATTGTTCTCTTCTATGATATTGTTTGTTTCTCCACCTTCCCAATAAATGTCGTCAAGAGCAAATTCGCAGGAAGCTCCATTTACTTCCAATATTACAAATTCGTAGCTTAGCATTCTCAAATCAATAAAAGCTCCACGTATATCTTCTACAGGAATAGTTGCTTGTCCCCAATTTCCATCTCTAACAAGGCCATAGGTTGTTTGATTTGCCGGAAAATCGACATAGTTTTGATTACCCCAGGCATCTATAATTCCTATTTGAAAACTTACATTTGCTGGAATTTTAATCCTGAATTTCAAATTTCCATTTCCAAAATTGAAAAGGTTGACTGGCTGCAAAGACATAATTCCAGCACCAAACCAACCAAGTCCGGTTGAAGCCCATGAAATCCCATTTTCACCTTCAAATGGCGGTATCGATCCACCGGATAATGTTCCTTCCCAGACATATATTTCTGAATCAATCCCTAACTCTAAGCCTCCGTTGGTTGAAGTGCTATCTGTAAATAAACCAAAGGTTCCTGTTTCAGGTGTTGGTGGTCCTATCGTAACTTCAGCTTGCCCATTCCATTCGTAAACTTTAATATAGTCAACATACATGTCCGCAGGAAAAGGCATAGAAACCGGTGCTCCACTTCCCGGATCTCCCAAATTATAAGCATCAGTAAATGCACCACCAATTGCCAGATTTGTTATGAAATAAAATGGTTGATGAAATTCGTACGAAAGGCTGTCAATCGGAAATGGTTTGGTATAAAAATCATATTCAACATTATTGTCGATTACAGTGAAACGAATACTATCTTCATCCCAATATAATCTATAGATTAAAAACCTGTCGTTTAACGGATTTGTATAGTTATAATATGGCCTGCAAAAATCGTCGTCAGGATCCCAAGATATACTCGCTGCTCCTGAAGGATTTTCCGGAGTAACTGCATCATCTGAATAATAAATGGCATTAGCTCCAACTACCTGATTAACAGTTGAATTATTCAAGTCGTTTCCACCATTATGTCCATCGTGCAAATCTCTGAATGATTGGCTTTGTCCCATTTCCATCATGTCCATTTCGCCACAATTAGGCCAGCCAAGATTAGATGTGCCTAATAGCCAAACTGCAGGCCAGCCTCCAAGATCTAAATCCGGAACTTTCACCCTGGTTTCTATCATTCCGTATTTTACAGAAATTTTAGATTTTGTATTGAGTTTTCCTGATGTATAATTCAAAGGATTGCCCCATTGATCTACTATTCCTGTTCCGGTTTCTTGCTTAGCTGTGATATACAGGCCATAGTTCCCAGGTTCGCCCGGAATAGAATCAATTGTTACATTTTCTTCTTTGTAAAATTCCAATTCTCCATTTCCCCAGCCCCATGAACCATTTCCGGTATTTATAATCCAGTTGTCAAGATTGTTAAAATTTTCTTCCCAAATTAGGTTTCCAATTTGACCATTACTGGAGTTTACTGAAAATGCAAAAAATATACTACAGATAAAAATTATGGTTAAAAGCGGAGTATCAAAATTTCTTTTCATAACGATTATTTTTCATTTAATAATAGTTGCAAATATTCAATGAAAAAAGTAAAGAAATGAAATTATGAGCCCACTAAAAATACATCACCACCCAAAAATAGATACATCAATAATACTACCAATTACATTTATAATGCTTATTATATGAATTATATCACAGGAATATAAATAACACAAATAAATATTATCTTATTCTTTTTCAAGAATAGACAGACATAATATTTTTTTCAAGAACATATAAAGAAATTTGAAGGGCTCCTTCCAGTGTATAAGAAAAATTTTTCATCAAATTTTTTATCATATGACTGACATGATTTTTCATACGGCTGTTGTATTTGCCAAAGGCGGCAGTTCCATAGTCCTGAATGGCATGTTTAAAAATATCGTTGTTGGCAAAAGGAACAAGTGCATGATTTTTCAAATTTTGAGTATATTTCTCAAATAAGTTATTGTATTGTTCTGTATTGCTTATGTCTATATCCTTGATGTTAATTTCTTGTGCTAAAGTTTTTGATATATATATTTGATGTTGATCTGCCCTGAAATCTTTTCGCTGTTTATTATTCGAAGAGGTTCCTAAAATTACGGATTCGAAGTCATCAAAATATTCATCAGTAATTTCCAATCTATCGCCTGTATATATACATTTTGAAACTTCTTCAGAATCAAAATTAATGGCATAAATATAATTCAAAATATCATCGCTAATTTGGATTTTGTTATATAAATACGCAGCTTCTTTTACTTCCTGAAGTATCTGAAAATTGTACATTTTAACCACAGCCTCGACAAAATTGTTTGGAATTTGCTTCAAAAGGTTTTGGTTACTCTCAAAGAAACTTTTTATCTTTTCAATTGTTACTAACTCCTCAGAATTTTTGAATTTGCTTATAAACTCGTTGAAAATAAAGACCGATTCTCTACCGGAAATCCCTTGCAACCCTTCTTTTTCTGCTTCATCAATAATACTTTTTCTAATTTCATTATTGAATGCTTTCAAATCGGTTTCGCTAAGCCAAACAGGAATTTTACCTGTGTAGATATCCATCTTCAACAATAAGTAGTTTTCGTCAAGAAATTCTTTATATTTCGATTTGTCTTCCAACCATTTATCTATGATAGTAGATTTTGAGTTGATGCGAGTTGAAATGACAATTTTAGCAAAATACTCGATCAAATTTGGCAAGAAACTTAAATTGAGTTCTTCCCCAAATTTGTTTTTATAAATAGCTACTTCCGTATTAAAATCAAGGACATACGGAATTTTTACAGTTGTTACTCTATCCTTGAAAGATGGAATTTTTTCATAATGTTTTTTGTCCACAGGATTTACCAATCCAACAAAAAGAGATTTTATTCTTTCTTCAATTAATCCTACTTTATGAACACCATCGCTTATTATTCCATGCAAGTTACTTAATCTTTCTACATTGTATCCTTTAATGTCCATAAGTGCCAGGACTCCATTGTTGGTCAATGCCAAGTGCGAATGTATATATTGCACTTTATTTGATCTGAGAAGATTGTTTAGCATTTGTTGCAAACTATCGTTGGTTATTGGGCTTTTACTTATTTCATCGCCCGGGTAAAAAATACTTATTCCAAGTCCAAACTGACGAATATATTTGAAACGTTTCACATGCAACATTTTGAACACATCGAGCGGATCGTGAAGTTTGTTGAGCAAAGTGTCATATAAGGATGTACAAATGCTACACGATTTATCCTTCAATACCCATTCGTATTCTTTTTTATTATACAAATCATATTTGAAAGATTCATCTTTAATAAGTTCTTCTAAAAATTCTTTTCTATAGCTTTTAGGTATTTGAAGAATTGGATGATCGTTGTTTGGGCAAGAAAAATATAAATCTTGCGAGCCGGGATATTCAAGCTGCCGAATTTGCGATGTGTAATATGATAATTGTTCATCATTGCCATCTTTTTCAGCTATTTTTTTCATTTCTTTTTCGAAGCTATGAAAGCCTCCCAATTGTTGAATATTAAGTCTCCATTGCGTTTTATATAATGTGCCAGCTTGAGTAGAGGAATATTCTTCTAATTTTTGGAGCAAATTGTTCAGAAAGGTACTTTTACCACTTCCCGGAGGTCCTTCAAAAAGCAGGATACGATTGACATTTGCACCTTGCTTAATAGCATTAATAATATTTATCAATCGGTTTGCAAAAAGATTGTCTGCAAAAAATGGCACATCGCAATCTTTCTCGAAAAGATCTTTGCAATCGAAATGTAAAAGTCCCATTGATAGTGGATCTCCTTCGTATTCGTCTATTGGTTTGGGAACGAAATAATTGACCATATCGTGAAATAATTGGTAAATATCTCTGAAAACAAGATTTGGTTTTCGGGCAGCTACATTTAAAAATTCATTAAAATTAAGTTTTAATCGTTTCTCATCCATACGCAGACGAGAGCCCAATTTGGTAAGTGCTTCAAGTCGTTCGCCTTGTTGCATCAAGTCTTCTTTTAGTTTTTGAAGTTCTTCTTGTTTACCCATAATCCATTTTATTAACTAAGTTTTACTTTCTCTATTTTTCTTTCTTTCATTGTGTATATAAATTTATTAAGAGTCTTTTCTCTGGTTTTTTTATCGATTTGTATCTCAGTGGTTTGTAGTTGCACACTTCCTCCCCAAAGGTATTCTATTCCAAGCAGAGTATCAGGAATAAATTCGTTATACAAAGATTTACCCTCGAAATGGTGTTCTAAAAATAGGTTTTTGTCGGTAGTTTTTTCATGATTTACGGTAATGTGTGGTGGGTGATATAATGAATCTATTAACATTTTTTTGTATTCTTCGGCTTTGCGACTTTTAATATAATATTCAATTGTTCTGTCAGCAGAATTCAATCTTTTTCCAGTAATAAATACTCCATACTCATCAACAAAATCTTGAGATATATATGTATTGAACAATGTGAAATCTGAAAATTCTTCTCTTACTCTGAATATTGCAGATTTTCCTTTCCCTGTTTTTTTGTTATATTTTTGCCGGTCTGAGATATTTTTTATTTTTTCGAACTTGTAACTCATTTTTCCTTTTTCAGCCAAATTTTCGATATGTTGGAACAATCGTAAACCAATTGCATAAGGGTTTAAACCAATTCTGCTAAGAGAAGTTACCGAAGCATTAAGTTTGGCGTAAGAGATTTCATGACCAGCAATTCTATCATCCTTTCTGAAAAGTTCGTCGTGCCAATAGCTTGCCCAGCCTTCATTGATGGTTTTTGTTCGAATTTGCGGACTAAAATACAATGCTGTTTCACGAACAATATTTACTACCGATTTCATCCAAACATTTGAACTTTTATTAAGAAATGGAGATTTTCTCAATAAATATTGAAGTAAATCTTCTTCTACAAATTTAGTTTGTTTACTATGATTTCTAAAAAGCTCAATAAACTCAGGAAAACGATTTTTTACATCATCAAAAAACACTGACTCTGCTGTTTCCCTAAATTTTATAGAAATCTTGTTATATCGTTCAATTTCTCTATAAATTTCATGTTGAGACAGTTTTTTTTCGACTTGCAAAAAATGGTCGAAATAAAAGTTGAGCATGGCAGACAAATTTAGTTTTTGCGGATATTGATTTTTCGAAATAATACTATAAAAACCAATTATATTATCAATACTTCTGCTAAATTCGATAATATAATCGACCCATCTGCCATGTTTGCTTCTCAATTGTGCAATCAGGCGTTTATCTGCGAGAGCTTGCCCAACAAAGTCGTCGTCCCATGTATTTTGAAAAAGTTTATTATTCTGAAAAAAATCAATATGCCCTAAAACATGATAAAAAATCATAATGTTCATCCAGTCAGGGTTGTTGTCGTTATAGAACGAAATTGCAGGGCGTGAGTTTATAACTGTCTCGAAAGGATTGTGCGGATAAACCTCATATTGTCCATGACCTTTAAGAACTTCAATATCCTGAACCCAATAATCATACAAAGTCGGAATCATTACTTTTGGTGATAGATTAATCATGTCTTTATTTGAGACTATGTACTCTAAGGATTCGTTGTCGAACTGCAAACCAGCGTCTCTGGCCCTTTCTTTGCAGCCCTCCATTATTCTCTTTATATTTTGATCTATCAACTGCATTTTTTGACACTTATTTTTAACTATACATTAATTCAAAATTCAATTATCACGACAGCTATCGGGACATAATTTATTACTTAATCATTAAGTATTTTTATTCCTTCAATTATTCTATCCTCAGAAACTGTTGCAGCTTCGAAGCTATCTAATTTCATAAGTTCTGAATGCTTTGTAAGTATTCCAGACTTATCAATATATTTTTCTAATGTCGTTTTTATTTGTGAAGACCAGCTGTTTTTAGCTATTGTAATACCTATACGATTTGCATATTTCAACATTTCATTGATTGCTGATAATGTATTCCTGCCAGTTAGATCCCAATCGTCTCCATCTGTGCCATAATACACATAAATATTGTTATCAATAGCCAATTGTTTTTCGTTCACAATTTTGTTGACAAGCTGAAAAGCCGGGTGTATTTGAGTTCCTCCGGCAATTTGGGATCTGTAATATGTAGCAAAATCTTTCACTTCTTTAGCAGCTGTATCGTGCAGGACGAATCTTACTTCCACATTGTTTTGATACTGATACATCAGCCAGCTATAAATAAATAAATGTTGCTTACAAACTACCTCTGTGGGCTTTCCTGACATTGAGCCCGAGTAATCTCGAATAAAAAATACTATTGCCTGGTTTTCATAATCTTTCTCTTTAGACATGATTCTGAAAACTTTATCTTTTGGATTGACCAATAAATTTTCGCTTGAAAAAGGTTCTTCTGGCTTGATCCGTCCTAATAAAATATTAGTTTCAATAATTTGTTTTAAAGTTGCTTTTTTATCGAGTATCTGCCCAAAACCTTTATTCGTGTCTGTCAAATCGTATTTAACTTTTGTAATGGATTTTTTTTTGCCTTTGTCTTTAATATTAGGTAACTGAAATTTTTCTGTCAGCAATTTTCCGAGGTCAAATGCTTCGGAACTAATATCGTGCTCTCCTCCACTACCTTCACCGGCACCCGTGCCATCACCATCTTGTGGCTCTGCAGGTTGTTTTCCTATAACTTCACCTTCCTGTCCTTCACCACTTCCGCCAGTTTGTCCCTCACCATCTTCATCTGTCGAATCGGTATGATAAAACTTTGGTTCGGTAGTTGTTGGAACAATTATTACTTTTCCTGTTTTACCTTTTTCAGGTTTTATTAATCTGCCAATTTTCACTCTCTTCGGAAATCCGTCTGCATCTCGTTGCTTATCTTGCTCGAGAAGTTCGTCGAGAGTTTTTAAATGTGTGTGGGCTTTTGGTGAATTTTTATTGAAATCGGAACGAAATTGTAAATCATTAATAGTAAAAAAGTGCTTATAGTTTTCGAGCTTTACATTATCGACTTTTTTTTGATTTTCGATAAATTCAAGCTCTTTTATAATAAGCTGTTTTTGCTCGAAATCAATACCTTGATCGAAGAGTTTTTTCGCTATTTCTTTTTCGCTACAATTCATTCTATTTAAAGTTTTAAAATGTATAAATTAGAAACTGAACATATTTGCATTGTCATAATTTCTAATTTTCAATAAAAGCAAAAATTTTTGCTCATCAGTTTAAGAAACATCATCCTGAGAGCAGAAATATTCAATAGTTTTCAAAGCACAAGTTTCGCAATAGCCTAATTTGTTTTGCATAGTGTTAAGCATTCGGTTAAACAGTTTTTGATTTTCTTCATTTGTTCGATTGCTTAATGCCCCAACAAGACTGCCAGCTCCCGCTACATCAGACTTTAATCTTACATCGGTTACTGCTTTTACCAAATCGTTGTTATCCATAAAATTGTAACTAGTGTCCTGCATCATTTTTTGCCCATAAATTTTTGAGATAGTTGTTCTATAGCTCATTTTTTGCTCCTTGGTTTTTAATCCTAATCTTGACTCTACACTATTGATAAACGATTCATCAATTTTTAATGGGACTAATTTGTTCGTTTGAGGATCTCTATATGTCCATATTTTATTTGTTCCTAAATTTTTGGCATCTAATCCAATTATCATGTTTACATAATTCAGCACATCTTTTTCTATGGCATCGGGTTCGTCCATATAGGCATTAAAAATAGTTGTCATTACATCTTTGCGATATAATGTTTTGCCCAATTTCAAGTCGTTCAAATATTTTACTCTATAGTCGGGTTCATGCACATAGTCCAATATGATCTTTTCCATAGCCATAAACACATCGCCGGCATACATGCACTTGCCTTCTTGCGTTTCAGAACTTTCAAGTAGTATTTGTATGCAACGACCAAGATTTCTGTGCCCTAATCCTTTTTGTCCGAAACGTTTAGTGATATCCGGTTCTGCATTTAACTGATCAATAACTTCGCTGAGTGTTTTAAGACTTTTTTCACCTGCAACTTCACCTGCCGAAAGTTTCATCATCTCCAGCGGGTTTAGTTTATTTGATAGTGGCATTCTGGTTAATATGGTTGTAGTAGATAATGCATGATTCAAATTTGGGTCAATATGTAGTTTTGCTCCTGTGAATGTAGTTTTTTCAATACTACCCAATGCGTAATTGGTTAGCTGCTCTTGAAGAATATAATTTGTATTGTGTGCCATGTATGAAATTCGACATCTATCTACAATTGGAGCTTCTTCTTTTTCTTCAATGAAGCGTGCAAATTCATCGTTGTTGCTTGTTGCAATTATTAAGGTATCCAATGGCCATTTGAATCCTTCCACATCAACTGTACGGTTTTGGATTACACTAAGATAAACTTGTACCAGATCCTTTTTGTTCTTAAAAATCTCATCGGCAAAATGAATACCTCCACCAGCAACTCGTGCTAAAGCTCCTCTTCGTAAATCGAAACGATATGGATTATCAGTATCAGTAATATGTAGCAATCGTGTAATTGACTCTTCGCCAAGCAAATCAATAGCAGATGAGGTAATTTTATCTTTAGCGGCATATTTTCCAGTAAGAGTGCCCCTCGATTCAGAAATTGGAATTGGCACAATTTCGATATTCTCTAATACTTTTTCAATATCGTTATCAAAATGTTCTTTAAATTGGGAAAGCACATAATCGGAACATGCCCCAAGTGGTCGATAATTTTGATAAAACACTTCAATTTGCGCTTTACGAAAACCAAATTTCAATAAGTAATCGACATTTTTGTCCTTCGATTCAAAAAGATTCATAGCCAATATGAGAGGATCTTCAAATGTTTGAGATTCAATAGACGTAATTTGACCATATCTCCCAAGAATACTCAAATTGCTGAACCTGAATGTATAACGCATATTTTCAGGTTTTGAGACAAATTCCCTATAGAGTTTGCTCAAATAATCAACAAAAAATGTCTTTCCATTTCCTGGTTCACCAATCAGCACGAAAGCCATTTCTCTTGACGAACCGCCTTCAGCAGCATCTTTAACATAAGAAACAAAACTGTTTAGTTCATCAAACATTCCAATAAGGTGGCGGCTTTTCTGCCTCAAGATATCAAAATCGAAAGTGTAGCGACCGTTTACACTTACCTTTCTAATTTTTTTTGGATCACCAAGAATCATACGTGTTATGGCTTGGTAAACATTTTCGAATTTTCGCTTGTTTGCAAAAACCTCAAAGAGATGGTGATTGAAACTTTTACGTGGATAAGTATTTTCCTTTTTTTTCATAATTCCCTCCTTTTATGGTGCTGTAAAAAAGCCTTTGCCTTCATTATCAATCTTCAATGCCGCGAAAGAACTTCAATATCTAAAAAATCAAATCACTATTACAAAGATAAACTTTTTTTTGAATAATTGACTATTATTAAACAAGAAAATAATCATATTTTAAACATTATTCCATTTGAAGAATAAAGCAAAGTATCAGCACTTTACTTATCAAAAAAAGTCTCAATTATTTGGGTTAAGTTTTGCGACTTTTTCTAAGTTTATGATGAATATCCTACAGATTGTTTTTTTTAAAATATATAGTATTTTCAAAATGAAAAATTAATACATTTGCAAATTGAAATGTTAAAAAGAATATACACATATAAAATATTGATAAATAGCCGATTTCTTGTTGCTGCTTTTCTTTCAATTTCATTATTTATTATTTCATGCTCAGAGCTAAAAAAGTCAAGAAATCAAGGCATAATAGAATATGAGGTTATATATTTAGACAGCGAGGAAGAATACCCTGTGATTGGGCTAATGCCTGAAATCATGACAGTTAGCTTCAACAGTAAATGCTCGAAAAGCAAAATGGTTGGTTTTCTCGGATTTTTTAGCACACAAATCATTTCAGACACTAAAGAAAGAGTTAATTATACATTAATAAAAATTCAAGGTAAAAAATATGTTTGCAAAGAGACTTTAGACGACGGACCATTTGTAAATAATAATTATGAAAATGTCAATATTGAATATGCTTCAGAAACTAAAGAAATTGCAGGATTTCTGTGCAAAAAAGCTATTGTAACATTTCCTAATGACAAAAAGAATCCTATCGAAGTTTTTTACACTGATGAAATTAACTTTTCTGACCCAAACAAAAATACACCATTTGCTGCCATTGAAGGTGTTTTGTTAGAATTTCAGTTAAAGTTATATAAAATAAACATGAAGTTTGTAGCTTCAGAAATTCAACATGTAGATATTCCAAAAGAAGAATTTGAAATTCCACCTGATTACGAATTCGTAACAAAAGAAAAAATCGAAGAACTTATTAACGATTTTATATAAATTATTAAAATGAAAAATATTAAAATGAAAAAAATATTAAAATTATCATCATTGTTTCTATTATTTGTGGTTTTGTCGAATAGTTTGTTTGCACAAAAAGCTAAAAAACCATTTTCAGGAATAATTACTTATGGCATTAATGCTGAAGGATTTTCAGAAGCAGAAAAGTTGCAATTACCAAAAACAATTGTTGTAACATATTTAGGTTCTAAAACAAAAACAGTTACACAGATGCCAACACAAGAAATGGTTATTCTCAGCGATTATGAAAAGAAAGAGGTAGTTATGCTTCAGGACATTATGGGGAATATGATTGCCATGGATATGTCTGGTGAAATTGCAAAAGAGTTAGAAAAGGCAAAAGAATCGGAAACAAAATTTACATATTCTGATGAAACGAAAAAAATTGCCGGCTACGATTGCAAAAAAGTTGTTGCTATTACTGAAACCGATACACTTGTGGGCTATTACACCGAAGATTTGAATATTGAAAATGCCAATTGGAATTCAATTTTCGAAGAAGTAAAAGGAGTAATGCTGGAGTATGAACAACCAGGTCTCGAAAACAAAAAAATAACTATTTTTGCTCAAACTATCAAGAAAAAGAAAATTAAGGAAAAAGTATTTAATATTCCTGACGAATACGAAAGAAAAACAATAGAAGAACTTCAGGAAATGTTTGGAGGCTGATAAATAGTGCTTTAAGAAAACTCCATTTTCTTCACAAACATATTCTACAAAATTTCGATAATGCTCGGATTATTTATTAATTCGAGTATTATTTTTATACCGAAAAGATAAATGGCAAAAAAGAAAAATAGTAAAGGTAAAAACTCGAAACCAAAAACGAAAAAGAAAGCTACTGTTTCGAAAAGGTATTCAAGATTTGTTGCATTTCTGAAAGACGAACGATTTCATATTTCGCTTGGTTTGTCAACCATAGCTTTTTCGGTACTGTTAACTATTTCATTCATATCATTCATTTTTACCGGTGGTGCAGACCAAAGCCTTAAACACAAAGGATTTTGGGAATTGATGTTAAATTTTGACGGTGAGGTTGCCAATTGGGTTGGTAAAATTGGTGCTTTTTTCTCAAATTTTTTCATTAGTAATGGATTCGGTATTGCCTCTTTTTCTTTTGTATTTTTGTTTGTAATTGTGGGCTTTCGCCTTTTAAAATTAAGAATGCTTCCATTTGGGAAATCAATAAAATACTCCGCAATTGTTACTGTTTGGTTATCAATTTGTTTGGGTTATATTTTTGTAAATTCAGAACAGGATACCCATTTATATCTTGGAGGTGCTTACGGATTTTTCATTAGCGAGTGGCTGAATTCACTCATCGGAAAAATTGGAACTTTTTTCGTACTTTTCATTTCACTTTTAGTTTTTATTCTTTATACTTTCAACAATTTTGCAGATTGGTTAAAAGGAATTTTAAAATCAGCTTATGCAAGACAAAAGCAAAAACCCTTGAATAAAAAATCGAATAATGCTACAAAAAAAACTTTTGAAAACTCAACAGAAAGCGAGATAGAGGATTTAGAAGAATTCGCTGAAAACACTCCTTTGTCTATAGAAATTCCGGATACTGAAATTGAAAGAACTCCCGAAGAAAATGTGTCAGTTGAAGGAGAAATTAAAGAAATTGATCTTGAAACTTCAGTTGAAATTCCAAAAAACAATATTACAGAAAAAGGAGATCTTGAACTTACGGTAGATGACAAAACTCAAGATGGTGCTGAACCGGAAATAGAAACAGAAACCACTGAAAAAGAGGAAGAAGCCCCAAAAGCAATTAATTTAGAACCTTTCGATCCTAAGCTCGAATTGTCGTCATTCCAGCTTCCTTCAATACAATTGCTTGCAAATCATAAATCGGAGAATTCCGAAGTCAGTAAAGAAGAGTTAATTACCAACAAAAATAAGATTGTAGAAACTCTTGCACACTACAAGATTCAGATAGATAAAATTAAAGCAACTATAGGTCCAACAATTACCCTGTATGAAATTGTTCCGGCTCCAGGTGTTCGAATTTCAAAAATAAAAAATCTTGAAGACGATATCGCTCTTAGCTTATCTGCTTTAGGAATTAGAATAATTGCGCCTATGCCCGGCAAAGGAACAATTGGAATTGAAGTCCCGAACAGAAATCCTGAAATAGTTTCGATGCGTTCAATTATTGCCTCAACAAAATTTCAGGAATCGAAATATGTACTGCCTGTAGCACTTGGAAAAACAATCTCGAACGAAACATATGTTTTCGATTTGGCAAAAATGCCACACTTGCTCGTTGCCGGAGCTACCGGTCAGGGAAAATCCGTAGGTTTGAATGCCATACTTACATCGTTAATATATAAGAAACATCCTGCTGAATTGAAATTTGTGCTTGTTGATCCTAAAAAAGTTGAACTTTCTATATATTCGAAAATTGAAAAGTACTATTTAGCAAAATTACCAGACACTGAAGATGCCATAATTACCGATACTCGTTTTGTAGTGAATACTTTAAATTCGTTGACTATCGAAATGGATTTGAGATATAATCTATTGAAAGACGCTTCGGTTAGAAATATTATTGAATACAATAGAAAATTTACTGACAGGCGCTTAAATCCTGAAAAAGGACATCGTTTTTTGCCATATATTGTTTTGGTAGTCGATGAATTTGCAGATTTGATAATGACTGCCGGAAAAGAAATTGAAAATCCGATTGCCAGAATTGCTCAACTTGCACGGGCAATAGGGATTCATTTGATAATTGCAACCCAGCGTCCATCAACAAACATTATAACCGGAATGATAAAGGCAAACTTTCCTGCAAGAATTGCCTTTAAAGTTACATCTATGATTGATTCAAGAACAATTCTGGATACACCCGGAGCAAATCAACTGATTGGTAGAGGCGATATGCTAATTTCATCAGGCAACAATCTTGTGAGAATTCAATGCGCTTTTATTGACACTCCCGAAATTGACGAAATAGTAGAATTTATTAGTTCACAACAATCGTATCCATCTGCATATCTCTTGCCTGAATATGTTGATGAAAATACAGAAGAAAGTCCCGAATTAGACTTATCTCAGCGAGATGCTTTGTTCGAAGAAGCAGCACGCATGGTTGTAATTCATCAACAAGGTTCCACTTCGCTCATCCAACGAAAACTTTCTATTGGTTACAATCGCGCAGGCAGAATTATTGATCAACTTGAAGCTGCTGGAGTAGTAGGCCCATTCGAGGGGAGTAAAGCTCGACAGGTTTTATATACTGATGAGTATTCATTGGAACAATTTTTGAATTCTTTATAGTAAAAAATAATGAGTTTTCTTATACACTTATAATAATTTGTTGTATATTACCGTATTTTTAAAAAATAATATTATGAAAAATATCCTTGTCATTGCAATTTTCACAATTTTTTCTATTTCAGCTTTTTCGCAATTCGACAGAAAGGCAAAAGAAATCTTAGATGAAGCAAATGGAAAAATAAATTCCTATTCTTCTATGAGGGCAGAATTCGACTTTATTATGGAAAATAAACAAGAGAATATCTATGAAACTATTGAAGGAAAATTGCTATTGAAAGAAGACAAATATAAACTTGACCTAATGGACGTTCTCACTTTCTGTGATGGAATAACTATATGGACATATATGAAGGATGCCAATGAGGTGAACATTTCGGAACCCGACACCAACGATAATTCAATATTAAGCAATCCTACAAATATTTTTTCGAGCTACCAAAAAGGCTATAAATATAAATTTATTGAAGATAAATATGTAAGCAAAAATATTGTACACATAATTGAATTGTATCCTGAAAAACTCAATTTAGATTTATTTGAAGAGGATGACGACGAATCTAACAATTTCAGCAAAATTGTATTACATATCGATCAAAAGAATAAGCAAATCAGGCTTATAAAATTTGTTGGAAAAGACGGAAACAATTATACAATTGACATTAAAAAGTTTCAATCAAACGAAGATGTTGACGATAAATCCTTTATTTTTAATGCAAAAGATTATGAAGAGGTAGAAGTAATTGATTTAAGAGATTAAAATCAAATTTTTAGCTTGAATTCTTTCTTAGGGATGAACTATTTTTTCAAACGAGTTTCCTGTATTATTTTATTCTTCACTACTGTTTTTCTCCATTGGCTCAGTGTCATTACTGTCGGCAGATTCTGGAGTTTCTTCCTTTTCTTCATCGAAGACCATTAAATCTTGCTTTAGCAAAATATTATACCAACTGATAATCTTCTTAATATCAGACACATAAACACGGTCTTTATCGTAATTTGGTATTGCTTTTGCAAAAAACTCTTTCAATTCGGTTCCTGAACTTTTATGGCTAATAGCTTCGCCGCCATTTTGAGCTGTATAAATACTTTTAAAAGCGTCTGCTAACTTAATATCTTCCTCCTCAGTAAAAACAGAAATATCTTCTAATGAACTAATTTTTGAACTTGCATAAGCAGGCATCCTTTTTTTGGTCTCAAACGACTCAACAATAATTGCACTTTTTGCATGAGAAATAAGCTTGTAAAGCCCACTATATCCTGAAATTGACAAAATATCTTTTAATTCCATATCACTAATATTAATGTTTTATTTTTTGCAAAAGTAAAATTTTTAAAATTATTTTAAAAATCATTATTTTAACATTCCCTGAATAACAACTATACTTTATATCTGAGAAGTAAAAATAGCTTTGTGAATTTTGATTTTGTCTTCAATTTTAAGTCCGGAAGTTACTTCAATATTTATACCATCTGAAATTCCAACTTTAATAATATTTTTTTCAAAAATCTGAGGAGCAGTTTCAATTTCTACAAATACAGTATCTTTATCGAAAAGCAACAAGCTTTCGTTAATAGCAAGAACACTATCTTTTCGAGAGAGCACAATATCTGCATTAGCACTATATCCAGCTCTGATAAAATTTGTATCGTTTAATTGCACAGCAGCTTTTATCTGAAACTGAATTGCACCATTTTTTTCAATTCCTTTAGGTGAAATATATTCGAGTTTTGCATTATATTTTACATTTTCGATAGCTCCCACAGACAAAATTAAATCCATCCCAATATGAATTTTCCCAACTTCCGATTCATCCACTTCGCCCATAAAAATCATATTATTCATATTTGCAATTGTGGCAATGGTTGTGCCCGGGTTGAAAGTATTACTTTCAATAACCTGATTTCCTTCTTTTACAGGAACATCAAGCACCATACCGTCAATTGTTGAACGAATTAATGTATTTGTTCCGCTACCGGATTTTTTCGATACACCTTCTTTCACTAATTGAAGGTTGTTTTCTGCAGAATTTAATTCTTCGCAGGCTTCTCGAAAGTTTGTTTCAACCTGCTGATATTCAACTTCTGCAATAACATATTTTTCATAAAGTTCTTTTTGCCGGTCGAAAAGCAATTTTGCATGTTCGTAGTTTATATTTGCTCTGTTCAATCTTGATTCTGCATTGTTCAGGTTCACCATATTTGGAATAATCTTAACCTTTGAGAGCAATTGTCCTTTTTTAACCATGTCGCCCGGTTCTATATAAATTTCTTCAATTATTCCTGACAATTGCGATTTTATCTCAATTTCTTTGCGAGGAACAACAGAACCGGTGGCAACAGTCTTTTTAATAATATTTGTAATTTTTGCAGTATCAGTTTCGTAAACTATTGGGCTTTCCTGATTTTTTTGATACAAAAAATAAAATACGTAAACAATAATTGCAACGATCGCTATAACCAAAAGTGATTTAAAAAATATTTTCATCTGTTTATGTTTTTATAATAGTTTATTTCTTTATTTGAAAATCGAATTCTAAATGTTTATTATTTGAATTTTATTCATCTCTAATTGCTTCAATTGGTTTTATACTCACAGCTTTTTTTGCAGGAATAAGCCCTGCTAAAGTTCCAAAAACAATTAAAATAATCAATGCTGTTAAAGCAAGACTAAAATCAACTTCAGGATTTTTAAACGTATCGCTTTCTGTACCGCTCGAAATTAACAGATAGTTGACAAGTTCGACAACACCAACCCCTACAACTATTCCAATATTACCGGCTATAGTTGTCATAAATATTGCTTCGTTTATTATTTGAAAAATAATATTTCGAGGTTTTGCTCCTATCGCTCTTCTAATTCCAATTTCTTTTGTTCGTTCTTTTACAATTATTAACATAATATTGCTTATGCCTATTACACCTGCGATTAAAGTCCCTGAACCAACAATCCAAATTAAAATATTGATTCCGGTAAACAAACCTTTCATGCGATTAAATTCCTTTTCCATATTCCAATGACCAACTGCTCGTTCGTCTTCGGGTGCAATGGTGTGTCTTTGCTTAACCATCGAAATTACTTTTTCTTCGAGAACAGATGCCGGAATATTATCTTCTGCTGTAATTGCATAATAGCCAACAATATTGCCATAATTGTATGTTTTTTGGCAAGTTGTAAAAGGTATAAAAATAGTTTGAGTAGATTCTTCCTTATTTCCAAAAGTAGTATTTGGTAAAAAAACACCCACAACTTGAAAATATACTCCTTGAATTCGAATATATTCTCCAAGTGGGTCTTCCTCGTTTTCGAATAACACTTCCCGAACTCTTGTACCAATAACTGCTACCTTTCTTTTTTGTTCTATATCCAAATTATTCACAAATCGCCCTTGTGTAATTTCAGAAGGTTGAATTTTATTAATATCAGGATAATCTCCTTTTATGTAAAAAGCTCCTGTTTTTAATCCTCGAACAACATTATTTCCTCCACGTCCACTCCAACCATCAATTCGGGGAGCGATGTATTTAATTTCAGGAATATTATCTATTAAGGCATCTGTGTCTTCATTTGTGAAATTATAGTATCTGCCTTTAGGAAATCCTTTGTATGGGATGCTTGTATTATTTGTCCACATAAAAAAACTGTTTGTAGCAGAATTTCCCCAATCTCCTGTAACAGCGTTAAAAAGTCCATTGCCGGCTCCCATCATAACAATTAGCATGAAAATTCCCCAAAAAACTCCAAATATGGTGAGGAAGGTTCTAAGTTTGTTACGACTTAAAGTTCCAATTATTTCTTGCCATTTGTCTATGTCTATTATCACAATTTTTAATTTATTTTATTTAATTGGCTTTTGGTTTTTGGCTGTTGCTGTTGGCAAAGAGCTAATGGCTAAGGGCAAATACCTAAATTCTAATTCATAATTCATAATTATTTATTCGTCTTTTAATGCTTCAACAGGTTTTACGCTAGCAGCTTTTTTTGCTGGGATATATCCTGCAATTGCTCCTGAAAAAATGAGCAGCAATGTAGCATAAATAGCCACTTTCATATCAACCTCCGGATTCATAAAAAAGAAATCGGAGGTTGTAAAATATGGTGCAATTAGCTCAAGCAGACCTATTCCAAGAATTAAACCGATATATCCGGCAAAGGAAGTTATTAGCACCGATTCAAACATTATAAGTCCGATTATCGATCTTGGTTTCGCACCGAGGGCTTTTCTAATGCCAATTTCTTTGGTTCGTTCTTTTACCACAACCAGCATAATGTTACTCACGCCAACTATTCCGGCAATTATTGTCATTATTCCAATAATCCAAATGAATATTCTGATTCCATTCATCAGATTCATAAATTTAACAAAATCTTCTAAGCCATTCCAATAGTGAAGTGCCCGGCTGTCGTTCACATCAAATTTGTGCCTGACAGACATTCCTTTTTTTATTCCTTCAAGAATTTCGTTGCTTCGTTCTACATCAGAATTTGTTACTACATTTAAAGCTCCTATCCAGTTTCCTTTGTTATATACTCGTTGTGCTGTAGAAATTGGAATATAAATTCTGTTCATATCTCTTTCGCCTCCTTCATCAGTGAAAACACCCACAACTTTGAACGGCACATTATTTACATTAATGTATTTTCCAATAGGATTTACTTCCTTAAAAAGTGCATCTTTTACATTTTTTCCGAGGGCAGCAACTTTTCTATACTCGGTTACATCAATTTCGTTTAGGAATCGTCCTTCATCAATTATTAGGGCTTCAACATATCCATAATTTGGATGAATGCAGGCAATTTGGAACGAACCATTTTCGTTTTTATAAGAAATAGTATTATTATTCCAAAGATTGAACCTTGCCGAAATTTTATTTTCTTCGCCAAATTCTTCGTTTACTTTTTTATAATCGTCGTCTCGAAAAATAATATGTCGTCCAGGTTTCAGACCTTTGTAAGGAAGGCTCGTTTCTCCACCACCAATCCAAATTCTATTGGAGGCATCGCCCTTGAATTGGTCTCGCACCCCGTTTTCAAGTCCTTTGCCCGAGCCAAGTAAAATTATAAGCATGAAAATGCCCCATATTACACTAAAAGCCGTAAGAAAAGTTCGTATCTTATTCTTTTTTATAGTGTTATATATTTCTTGCCATTTATCTAAATCAAACATTTATTTAAAAAATGTACGTTCTAATTTGCCAAATTCAGCACTTTTGCCATAATAAATCTAAATTCTGTAAAACAAACTAACAAACATCTAATAATATTATTGTATAGGAATATTATATACTTCAAAAAGGTATTCTTATTCAATTTTATTTAAAGAATTATATTCTTCCACAATTGATCTAATTCCTACTCTAGAATATATATTATTAATAATTTTTTCATGCAAAAGAGGCGTGTCAATAAAATAATTTTGAAATTCTATTTCATTTTTTGGTTGAGAAATGCTTTGAAAAATTCCAGTAGTTCCACACTCTTTTTTACATCCCATTATTGCAGTACTTCTATTCATTTTTTTGATATAGAAATATTCAATACAATTTAATACTGAACTACTTTTTATTAAACTAAAACCAGATTTTATATAAACGTACTTATACAAATTCATTGGACCGCAAATAATTCTGGTAATAAAAATTCGTTTTTTCCCAAAAATTGATGGTGCTTTCACTAAAGTAACAGATTCATATGTCTTATTCCGAATTTTAAAAGCAAAAATGTCGTCTGGGGTATATTTTTTTCTATTATTCAACTTATCCCAAAATACTATTGATTTCAGGCTTGAAACTTCATAGTCATAACACTTTATGGTTCCATAAATAGTATCATTCTGAAAAGTAATAATATAGCCATCGTATTTCTTTTTTACTGGAGATTTATCATAAAAAGTTAGTTCATCATGTTGGGCAGTCAATGATATGTACCACAAAAAACATATTGTCAAAAGAATATTTTTTTTCATAACTTTCAATTTCATTAAAACTTTTAGCAAGTTACAACTAATTATTTATGAAACTCGAAATCTAAAATTTCCAAATATTCTATTTTATACTCAATTTTAAGAAAAGACTTGCATCATTTTTTATTCTGCTTAGCCCAGGAATCTCGCAATCCAACAGTTTTATTAAAAACCAATTTCTTCTTTGTTGAATCGAGATCTACACAAAAATATCCTTGTCGCTCGAATTGAAAACTTTCTCCTACTTTTGAGTTTTCCAGAAATTTTTCAGTTTTCGATTTTATAATTTTTAATGATTTTTCATTAATATTAGATTTGTAATCCTTCCCTTCTTCCGTTACATCAGGATTTTCTTTTACAAAAAGTCTATCGTAGAGTCTAATTTCTGCATCTAAAGCATGATCTGCCGAAACCCAATGCAATGTTCCTTTCACTTTTCTACCGTCGGGCGATTTTCCGCCTTTCGACTCAGGGTCGTAGGTGCAGTGAATTTCAATGATTTCGCCATTTTCGTTTTTCACAACATCAGTACATTTTATGAAATACGCATATCTTAATCGAACTTCTTTGCCCGGCGAAAGTCGGAAAAATTTTCTTGGTGCATTTTCCATAAAATCATCTTTTTCGATATACAAGGTTTTTGAAAAATTAATTTTTCGAGTTCCCATGCTTTCATCCTCAGGATTGTTTATGGCGGTGAGCTCTTCCGATTTTCCTTCAGGATAATTATCGATAATCACTTTTACAGGATTGAGAACGCCCATAACCCGCATTGCTTTTTTGTTGAGATCTTCTCTGATGCTATGTTCGAGAAGTGCCAAATCAATAATATTGTCGCGTTTGGCAACACCAACTTTTTCGGCAAAATTCCTGATTGATTCAGCCGTATATCCTCTTCGTCGTAGTCCGGAAATTGTGGGCAAACGCGGATCGTCCCATCCATTCACATAATTTTGTTCGACCAGCTCAAGCAATTTTCTTTTGCTCATGATTGTATAACTCAAATTTAATCTGGCAAATTCAATTTGTCGTGGGCGATAAGTTCCAGTAATTAATTGGTCTAAAAACCAGTCGTATAGCGGACGATGAACCTCAAATTCGAGCGTGCAAACCGAATGAGTAATTCCTTCAACATAGTCTGACAAACCATGTGCAAAATCGTACATTGGATAAATGCACCAATCGTTACCGGTGCGATGATGTTCTGCATGGCGAATTCGAAAAATTGCGGGATCGCGCATGTGCATATTTGGCGAAGTCATCCCAATTTTTGCACGAAGCAACATTTTTCCATCTTCAAATTCACCTTTTCGCATTCTTTCGAATAGGTCTAAACTTTCTTCAACAGGACGATTTCTGTATGGGCTTTCTTTTCCCGGAACTGTTGGAGTGCCTCTTTTCTGGCTAATTTCTTCGGCCGACAATTCGCAAACATAAGCCAAATCTTTTTTGATAAGTTCTATTGCCCAATCATAAAATTTCTGAAAATAGTCAGATGCGTAATATGCAACATCATGCCATTTGAAACCTAACCATTCAACATCTTCTTTAATAGAATCTACATATTCTATATCTTCTTTTACTGGATTTGTATCATCGAAACGCAGGTTACACAATCCATTGTATTGTTTTGCCAAACCAAAATTCAAACAAATTGATTTGGCATGACCAATATGAAGATATCCATTCGGTTCGGGTGGAAATCTTGTGTGAACTCTAGATTGATTTTTATTGTTTGATAAATCTTCTTCAATAATATTTTGAATAAAATTCAGCGATTTTGTTTCTGACATAATTTACAGTTTATTAATTGACATATAGTCCTTTATGCAATTGTTTGCAATAATTTTTAATTCAAATTTTTAAATATCTATTTATTGCAAAAATATACTGAATATTTAATATTTGAATTATTTTTCAATAAACTTGAAATATAAAATTATAAATTGTACATTTGAATTAATAAAATACTATAAATTAAAAATTAAAATTATGGGACTAATACAACTTGAAGGAATGGAGTTTTATGCCTATCATGGTCATTATGAAGAAGAAAGAAACATAGGCAGCAGATTTTTGCTTGATCTTTATATCGAAACCGATACAGATGTTGCAGCAAAATCCGATAGTATTGACGATGCTTTAGATTATCATAAAATCTATAAGCTGATACAGAAAGAAATGGAGGAAAAATCGCACTTGCTTGAGAATATTGCCAATCGAATTTTAGATGCTTTGTACAACAATTTCGACAAAATTGAAAATGCCGAACTCAAGGTTTCAAAAATTCATCCACCTATTGGCGGGCAGGTTGATGCGGTGAGTGTAACTATTTCGAGGTAGATTTCATCTTAAACCTAAATTTTAATATTCTTGTATTTTTTGGCAGAAATTATTAATATTCAACACTCAACATGCAATATTCAACATTCAAGTATTACATACGCATAAAAGTTTTTTGCGATAATTTTGTTGTTGAAATTGTTTATTGAGTGTTGAATTTTTTTTTGTTCCTGTTTGTCCGGCATAAGTTAAACAAAAAAACGTCTTAATTTTTTTTAAGACGTTTTTTTTATGTTGATTTTCACTTTTTAGCGAAAATCTAACAGTGTAGTTTTCTACAAACTTATTATTGAAGCAGCGTCATTTGCAAATAATAAACTCCTGCACCAGCAAGATATCCTATCAAAGCTAGAAGACTTATTTTTTTCATATACCATATGAAATCTATTTTTTCTAGTCCCATAGCAGCAACACCAGCAGCAGATCCAATGATTAAAATACTTCCTCCTGTTCCGGCACAATAGGCTAAGAATTGCCAGAATTTCCCATCAACAACAAAATCTGCCATAAATCCTACAGTACCCGCGTCAACTACAGGATACATTCCCATAGCTCCTGCAACAAGTGGCACATTATCTACTATTGCAGAAAGCACACCAATAAATATATTTATAATATAAATGTTATGAAATACATCGTCTAAATAGCCTGCCAAAATTGCAAGATGTCCTGCAGATTGTAGGGCTGCAACTGCTGTTAAAATTCCAAGGAAGAAAAAGATGGTTGGAACATCAACTTTTCTCAATATACCAATTACGGTTAGCTTTCTTTTGTCTTCTAATGGTTTGTTACGGTGCATTATTTCTGTAGTAAGCCAAATTACTCCTAAGCCAAATAACATTCCCAAATATGGTGGTAAATGTGTAACTGTTTTAAAAACCGGAACAAAAAGGAGTGCACAAACTCCCATAATTAAAAGTAATCTTCTTTCGAAAGCTGTGGTAAATTCTCGTGTTTCCCCATTTTCCAATTGTGGACGAGTTATTGTCCCTTTCACTGTAAAAGTTACTATTAATAAAGGAACAATCATAGTTACCAAACTTGGGACAATAACATATATAATTATGTTTACAGCAGTAATCTGTCCGCCAATCCAGAGCATAATTGTTGTAACATCGCCAATTGGAGACCAAGCTCCACCTGCGTTTGCTGCCAGAACAACCATACTGGCAAAGAACCAACGAGTTTTTTTGTCGTCAATAAGTTTTCGTAAAAGAGCTACTAATACAATAGTAGTAGTTAAATTATCTAATGCTGCCGACATGAAAAAAGTTAGAATGCTTAAAATCCAAAGCAACTTAACTTTACTTGTGGTAGTGATTTTATCAGTAATAAGTTTAAAACCTTGATGCTGATCAACAGTTTCAACAATCGTCATTGCTCCGAGAAGGAAAAATAGAATTTCTGAAATTTCGATAAGGTGATGTTCCAAATCGTGTTTTACGAAATGGATCATATCATGTCCATTTTCAACTGTAGTTCCCCATGCACGATCAAAATGCCCATCTTGAACTGCTGGTTTTACAAAATCTAAAACATTATGAGCCATTTCTTTAGCCATTTCCCATGCCGGACTCATACCCAAATCTAAGATACCTGCATGATATAAAGCATATAAAGCCCAAAGGATTGTACCTGTCAATAAAGCCGATGCAGCTTTATCAATCTTCAAAGGATGTTCAAGAGCAATCATAGTGTACCCCATCACAAAAATTACTACCATTAGTATAAACATAACTCTCTAAAATTTAATTTGTTAGTGAAAGAATCATTAAAATGTTAAAAATTTGCAAATATACCATTATGTTCATGTATATATTATTTAATATATGTTTTTTTGCAAATATTTTTAAAATAATTTTCTGAAACAGAAACAATAATATATTTCTAAAATTAATTATTCGTATTTGCTAAAAAATAAACTATTAATCTATTAGAAATAACTTTGTTTTGCTATTTTTTCAAAATTTAGAAATGAATAAAAAGTTTATTTTGAAATGAGCTAAATTTTTAAGAAATTTGTATCTAATAAATATGGATGAACATAAATTCTATGAACTTTTTTAAAGTAAGTTTAATCCTTTTAATTATCAACTGTATCAACCTAAAAATTAATGCTTCAGTAAATATAGAAGTAAATGTTGATAGTTTAGAAGCTAAAGTTTCGAGCGAAACTGACACTTTAAAAAAAATTGAAATTTTTAATTCTTACTCTAAAAAATATGTTAATTCCTCGACAGAGCAATCAATAAAATCTGCAAAATCTGCCTTAATTCTTGCAAAACAGCTAAAAAACAAAAAGCATATTGCAGAATCGTATAAAAATATAGGAGGCGGATTATATTTTCTAAGAGAAACAGACAAAGCTATCATTTATACTGATTCGGCCTTAACAGTTTTTCTTGCAATTAAGGATTCTGCTGGAGTTGCAAAGGTTTTAAACAATCTTGGCATTTTTCACGAATTAAACTCCGATTACAAAAATGCTCTCCTCTATTATTTAGAATCTTTTCAATATAAAAATAAAGCGGATAACAAAAGCGGATATGCAAAAACTAACTTAAATATAGGAGGATTATATTTGAGGTTTTTAAAAATCGACGAAGCACTTTTCCATCTAAATGAGGCACTTTTTCTATATAAGGATATTAACAATAAACATGGAATTTTAAAGGCTTACAATAATATTGGAGCAGCCTATATTGAGCTTGGAAATTTTATTGAGGCAGAAAAATTCATCAATCAATCGCTATTAGTTTCTAAAGAAGTTAAAAATGATGAAGGAATAGCTTTTGCTTTAGGAAATTTAGGAAAAATATATCTTGAAGGCGGAAATGAGGAAGTGGCTATGTCGTTTTGTTTGGAAGCTCAAAAACTAAAAGATGAGTTAAAACTAAAAGATGCAAACACTCTTTATAATATTGGCGAATTGTATTTCAGGAAAAATGAATATTCGAATTCGTTAAAATATTTTAGAAAAGCATTAGATATTGCAACCCAAACAGAATCAAGGAGCGAATTAGTTGACATATATTTTGGTTTACAAAAAGTATATGCAGCACAAAAGCAATTCGAAAATTCAAATTTTTATCTAAAAAGTTATAATGAAGAATATGAAAAACTTAAAGAAGAAATTCATTCCTACGCATTAACCGAATTGCAAGAAAAGTTTGCTTCCGAAAAAAGAGATAGAGAAATTTCTGATCTCTACAAAAAAAACAAATGGAGCAAAATGGAACTCCAGAGCAAACAGCAAGAAGTCAAATTTCAGAAAATTCTGCTATATGCTGCAATACTTTTACTAATAATAATTATTGGATTTTCGTTCTGGGTATATATTTTATATAGAAAAAATCAAAAAGGACTTCGGCTACTTGAAAATCAACATAGTAAGGTTACTCAATCAAAAATTGAGTTGCAAAATATTAACCTGAATCTTAGCGAAAGCGAAGAACGACTTGCAAAAATTGTGGAGAATATCCCTGTGATGATTAATGCAATGGGACACGACGGGCAATTTAAACTCTGGAATAAATATTGCGAAAAAAAAACCGGACATTCGAAAAGCGAAATTTTAAATAATCCAAAAGCATTGACGATTTTATATCCAGATGAAAACTATTTAAATTTCGTTCTTTCAGTTTCAGAATCAAAAAAATACAAATATAAAGACTACAAAACAGAAGTTCGTTGCAAAGACGGTAGTAAAAAAGTCATCTCATGGTCTAATATTTCAACCGAAACTCCAATAAAAGAGTGGCGAGAATGGGCATGTGGTATAGATATTTCAGATTCAACTAAAGCCAATATATATGTTAGAGACGAAAACGAATCTCTTTTGAATTTTTTGCCCGACATTATTTTTGTTCTAAACAAAGCTGGCACATATATCGATGTAAAGTCTAACAATGAAGATTTGCTCCTAATTCCTGCAACGGAAATTATTGGGCAAAACATTTCAGACATGGGATTTAAAATCAAACAGATACAAGATATACAAAACGCAATCAATTTAGCCATTGAGACAAACGAAGTTCAAACCATTGAATACTTTTTTAATTCAGATATTGGTATTAGATATTTTGAAGCACGAATTATTAAACGTAACGATAGTGAAGTTGTATCTTTTGTTAGAGACATCACCAGCCAGCATGCGACAAATCAGGATAAAAATCAAAAAATTGATTCCTTAAACAGAATATTAGAAACAGTTCCGGAACCTATAGTTTTTTGCGACCTCGATGGAAAAATTACTTATTCAAATGCAGCAATCTCAAGGCTATTCGGGTTTGCAGAATTAGAAGAATTTAGGAAGGAAAATTTATTTAACCTGATTTTATCGAAATAGAAGTACAAGAAATTTTCCGATTTGTTGAAAAAAACATACCAATCTGTAATTCTCGGCAAAGAATTTACATTAATCAGAAAAGACAATAATAAGTTTCATGCCGAATTATCAATAGGCGTTTTGCGAGGAAAAAACTCAAAGCCAGAAGGTTATATTGTAATAATAAGAGATGAATCTGAAAAAGCTACCCTTTTAAATCAATTAGAGAAAGACAAAACCAAAGCACAAGAATCCGATAGAATAAAAACAAAATTTTTGTCAGATCTTTCATTTGAAATCAGAAGTTCGATAAATTCGCTAATAGGTTTTGTAAATTTACTTTACAATAATAAAACATCTGAATCTGATGGTAAAACTTATATTGAAAATATTCAAAATAGTTCAAATATACTGTCACGAATTGTGAATGACATTATTGATTTTTCTAAATTGGAAACTGGGAACTTTCACATTGTTCTTACTAAAATAAATGTTCAACAATTGTTACACGAATTGTTCGATAACATTAAAGATTCTCCCTTTACAATAGAAAATCCGAGAATTGATTTCAGACTGAAAATTGATAAAAACATTGGAAATTTAGCAATTCTTTCTGACAATTTGCGATTGAAGCAAGTCTTAACCAACCTAATAGAAAATGCCTTTAGAAACACCGATTCAGGATTTATTGAAATTGCAGCTGAAATTATTCAAAATAAATCAATCCAATTTTCTGTAAAAGATTCCGGTTTTGGAATTCCAAAAGAGAAGCAAGCAAATATTTTTCAAAAAGATTTTGACACTGAAGTTTTGCAATCGCGAAGTAGTAAAAGCACAAAATTAGGATTGATAATATCGAAATCGATATCCGAAAGTTTAGGGGGTGAAATATTTTTAGAGTCGGAGCCCGGCAAAGGCTCAAGTTTTATGGTAAGCCTCCCTATTAGCAGAGAGAAGAGCGAAATACTTAAAAAAGAAATTACACAATACAATTTAGAAAGTGATGAGGTATTTGATTGGGAAAATCGAAAAATACTCATTGCAGAAGATATCGACTCTAATTTCTTTTATTTTGAAGCTATTTTGAAACGTACTAAAGCAAAAATTCTTAGAGCAAAGAATGGAAGAGAAGCTATAGAAATTGTCAAAACTAATCCAGAAATTAGCCTTATTTTAATGGACATTCAAATGCCTGAACTCAACGGCTATAAAGCCACTTCAATAATAAAAAACCTAAGAGACGATATTATTGTTATTGCTCAGACAGCCCATGGTTTTGCCCACGAAAAGCAAAAGATTTTAAATTCAGGATTCGATAACTTCATTGCAAAACCGGTGAATGCAAATGAACTTTTGAAAATGATAAGTTCATATTACTAATCAATTTTTTAGATTTCAAAGGATTATAAAAAATCTTTAAAGTCAATTCAAAACTCGTTTTTCAAATTTCAGTTCGCTTAGGGTTCGTAAATAAATAAACTATCCATCTTTACTTGCTCTTTTGTTTATTTTCAAGACGTAAAAGCATTAAATAAACTGTGGCTATTCGCAACTTTTACGTCTTGAAAATAAACAATATATCTTCGTACATTTTGAATATCTTATTTATTTACAAACCCTTAGTATCAATTATTCTATATTTCAAATTATCGAATTTATTGAAAATAAACAGATTAGATAATAGAATTGATAAGATTACGCTAATCATAGCCGAAACAAAAATAGTGAGCATAAGCATAATTTGATACTTGATTGCGACATTTGGGCTACTTCCACCAAGAATTTGTCCTGTCATCATTCCAGGCAAGGATATCAGACCTATTACCGACATTGTTGCAATAGTAGGATTAAATGCTTTTTGTAAAGAATCTCGCATAAAATATTTTATAGCTTCGTTTCGGGTAGCTCCGTTGGCTATAAAAAAACGATATAAAGTTTCGTCTTTTTTTAAGCTTAGGTAAAAAGAATTTAAAGCTATAATATTAGTTCGCAAGCAATTACCCAACAGCATTCCGGTAATTGGGATAAAATATCGTGCATCGAAAAAATTATCTAAGCGAATTACAAGCCCAAAAAAATAAGTATCAATAATCAACAAACTAATCGAAATGCTAAATAAAATTGGAAGAATAAAGACTTTTATAGTCAAACCACTTCGTTTAGTTATAGTGTAGCTAGCAATAAAAACCATTACTACCACCCACAAAAAGTTTATCCACCACGAATTTATTTCAAAAATATATTCAAGATAAACCCCAACCAGCAATAATTGAATCGTCATTCTAATTGCAGAAATCAAGGTATCTTTTACCAATCCGGTTTGAAAATACCAGAGGAAAAATACGGGTATCACAAGCAAAATATAGCCAAGTGCGAGATTGGAATTATCTATTTGGTAAATGTCCATTTGTTTGGGTTTGGGTTTGGGTTATGCTTTCGAGGAAAATTTCAATTCAACAAAAAGTTAGTCCTCAGTTCTCAAATTTGATTTTCAAAAATTCTTTCACTGAACTATCATTTTTTTTCTAATAGTTTTTTGATTTGAAATTAAGGAAAAATAATAAATCCCTTTTGCTAAACTGTAAGATTCGGAATTAAAAGATTCTATATAAAAACCTGTGTTGTAGTTTTTATTATCAACAATTGTTGCAATTTCATGCCCTAAAATATCATGAACTTTTAGGCTAACAACTGAGGGCTTTGTAAGTTTGAAACTAAAAAATGTTTCTTGACGGAAAGGATTTGGAAAATTTTGTTGCAAACTGAATTTTGAATTTTCTGAAATGCCAGAAACTATTGTATCTAAATCGACTATTGCTGTCCAAATGCTTAGTTGTTGATTGTCCAAGCTTGTCCAAATCGGGCGAATTACATTATTATGAGCAGAAATGTTAGTATAGTCACCAAAAAACACCCCCTGATTTGGAATAAATGGAGATTCGCTCACTTTAAAATTCACAAAACTATTTCCGCCATCCGACGAAAATGCCATGTAAACATCTGTCTGAGTATCACTATAATTTCTTCTGTCGTAAAAAACAAAATACAAATTTCCATTTGTCTGGTCTATTGCCATCCATGTGAAAAACTGATGAGAAGTCGTGGTGTCATCATTTATTTTTGTTGCTTGCGACCATGTGTTTCCACCATCGATAGATTTTGTCAACCAAATGTCGGTATTGTCTGCTCCGTTTCTTTGGTCAGACCAGTTTACATAAATATTCCCATGAAATTGCCCACCGCTTGTGTCGCACAAAGTTACAGGCAAGCCATTGCATCGGCTAATTCCGGGAACAGAAAAATCCCAACCTCCAGGAATGTCTGATATAAAAATATCGTTTTCTAACCATGTAGCTCCTGTATCTAATGACCTATCGAATACAATTCCAGCAGGACCAACCCATGCAACAAAAATTTCTCCATTCTGACCAATCGCCGGCACTGCACCTTCAACGGTGTTATCACCATCAACACAATCGCCCGAAATTTGATTAATTTTTATCGGTGGATCTAACCAACTTGCTCCACCATCGTGCGAAAGCGAAAAAAGTATCCGGCTTGAATCTTCAATTGCCGAACTCCCATACATATCAAACTCTGTCCATGTAACAAATATGCTGTTCGTATTTCTGTCAACAGTTGCCCACTCTTTATCCTGTGCTCTTGCTCCATTTAGTCCCATATAATTTCCATCTGTCCATGTTAAACCTCCATCACTTGATTTTTGGCACACAATTCTATCTATCCAATTGCCTCCTTGAGGAACAAGATTTGCTAAATGGAAAAAATAGTAATCGCCGGCAGTATCTACTATTACACAAGGATCGCCCCAAACTCCGTATTGAGAACTTAATGTTGAAATTTGCCATGAAAGTCCACCATCATTCGAAAAATACAGATTATTAATATTTGCACCGGCAACAATTTGATTTGTATTATATGGATTGATTGCAATAGTTGGTTCTTCGGGTTCGTTCAAATTACTTATCAGAATGTTCTGATGCTGGGACGATGAAATTAGATTTAACGAAATTATAAAAATCAACAAACTGAAAATAAACTTATTAATCATAGTATATATTTTTCATTCAATAATATTACATTTTATAAAAATAGTACAAGTTTATGACTTTAATAAAACAATTTTTACTTTTCAAACAGATTTTTCATTTATTATATTTGCATATTTATTAAACATATCAATATTATGAAAGTGAGACGAATTGCAATAATAGCACATGATGGGAAAAAAGCAGAAATGGTAGCTTTTCTTAATGAGAATAAAGAATTCCTTAAGCATTTTAAAATTGTTGCAACCGGAACTACTGGCAAACATGCTCAGAATGCAGGATTTGAAGTTACTCGATATAATAGTGGACCACTTGGCGGTGATGCTCAAATTGGTGGTTTAGTTTCAGAAGATAAAATTACGATGGTATTCTTTTTCCGGGATCCTTTAGGAAAACATCCACACGAACCTGATGTGCAAATGTTAATGAGATTGTGCGATGTTTATGATATTCCACTCGCAACAAATCCCTCAACAGCAAAACACCTTATTAAAAGTCTCATTTCTGAAATGAAGAGTTGATAAACAATGAAAGACAATTTTAAATAGCAAAAACCAACCCAACTAAATTACCTTAATGAAAAGATTCAATATTATCATTTCACTGATTCTCCTGGCATTTATTCTTATAAATTGGAAAAACGAGCCATTCCCTAAGAAGCCTGTATATCAAACCGGCGAAAACCTGAAATATTTAATGCATTATGGCTGGTTCGATGGAGGCTATGCCTATTTATCCTTAAAAGATAGTTTGCTTGACACAACAGAAGTTTTTCATGCTCGTATGTTTGCAAAATCAATTGGAATCACCAACAAGCTTTACAGAGTGAGAGACACTTACGAAAGTTTCTTCGACAAGCACAATACTCTATCGCACAAAGGCATAAGAAATATTCATGAAAATAATTATAGATTCTACAACGAAATCTTCTTTCTTAGAAATGACACTACCGTCAGAAGCCAAAAGTCAGGTATTCATAAAGTCAGGCCAAAAACTACCGACATGCTTTCAACACTTTACATGTTAAGAAATTCACTCTCCGAATTCGATTTCCAAAAAGACAGTACTATCAGCTTCAGCACATTTTTTGGCGATGAACTTTTTCCATTGAAAATTAGGTTTTTAGGTTTTGAAACAATTTCTACAGAACTTGGAAAAATCAAATGTATAAAGTTTGCTCCTGTGGTAGAAGTTGGCAGAGTTTTCAAAACAAAAGACGATATGACAATTTGGTTCTCGAACGACAAAAATTATATTCCAATCAGAGTAAAATTTGAATTATTCATAGGTTCGCTAAAATGCGATTTGATTGAATATGATGGATTGAAATATGAGTTTATGGATCCTAAATAGCTCATTAATTTCCTCATCTCAACACCTAACTTTCTATAATAAAATATTATTAAATAAAATCCAAAATGTAAAAAAATGAAGTTTATTTTTAATACTTTTGCAGGCTTTTAAAACTGTTGGAAATGAATAATTTGAAAGATATAAAAACAGCCTTAGTTTCTGTATATCATAAAGAAAATCTGGAAAAAATAGTTCGAAAATTAGACGAATTAAATATTAAAATAATATCGACAGGCGGCACAAAAAGTTTCATTGAAGAGCTCAACATAGAAGTTAAAGCTGTAGAAGATCTGACATCATACCCATCTATTCTCGGAGGCAGGGTAAAAACCCTTCATCCAAAAGTTTTTGGCGGGATATTAGCTCGTCGCGACAATGAGAATGATGCCGAACAAATAGAACAATACGAAATTCCTGAAATCGATTTGATTATTGTAGATTTATATCCTTTCGAGGAAACAGTTTTGCAAACCACTGATGAACAAGAAATTATCGAAAAAATAGACATAGGTGGAATTTCACTGATTCGTGCCGCTGCAAAAAATTATAAAGATGTGCTAATTGTCTCGTCCCGAAATCAATATGAAGATTTATTTTCTCTATTAGAAAAAAATCATGGGCAAACATCTCTGACCGAACGCAAACTTTTTGCAAAAGAAGCATTTAATATTTCTTCGCATTACGATTCTGCAATTTTTAACTATTTTGACGAAGGTGAATTTTCAAGTTTCAAGAAGTCATTCTCCCAATCCCGTAAACTTAGATATGGCGAAAATCCACATCAAAAAGGATTGTTTTTTGGAGATTTCGATAATTTTTTTGAACAGATTCATGGCAAAGAAATTTCGTACAATAATTTGCTCGACATTGATGCAGCAGTAAATTTAATTTCTGAATTTGATGAAACAACGTTTGCAATTCTGAAGCACAACAATGCTTGTGGCTTGGCTTCGCGAGAAAAACTTATGGATGCCTGGAAAGATGCCCTTGCCGGAGATCCTATTTCTGCATTTGGCGGAATATTAATCACAAACCAAGAAATAGACTACGAAACTGCTCAAGAAATAAACAAACTGTTTTGCGAACTAGTAATTGCTCCTAAATATGATGAGCAGGCACTCGAAATTTTAAAAAGTAAAAAAAATAGGATTATTTTAATTCAAAAAAACACAGAACTTCCTAAAACTCAATTCAAATCGGTTTTGAATGGAACCTTATTTCAAGACAGAGATTTGAAGATGGAAACTCCTGATGACTTGCAAGTTGTTACTGAAGTTTCTCCGCCCAATTCAAGAATTGAAGATTTATTGTTTGCCAATAAAATTGTTAAACATTCAAAATCGAATACTATAGTTCTTGCTAAAAACAAGCAATTGGTTGCCAGCGGAATAGGGCAAACTTCAAGAATTGACTCACTAAAACAGGCTATCGTAAAAGCCAAGCAATTCAAATTTGATTTGAATGATTCCGTAATGGCATCAGATGCCTTTTTCCCATTTTCAGATTCGGTAGAAATTGCACATTCAGAAAATATCATGCATATAATTCAACCCGGTGGCTCAATCAGAGATAAAGACTCAGTTGAATTTTGCAATAAAAATAAAATGACCATGGTTTTCACAGGAACTCGACATTTCAGACATTAAAATTTGACTGAATAAATTTAAAACATAAAACAAATAAAAATTAACAATATAATTAAATGGGATTATTTTCATTTTTAAATCAAGAAATTGCGATTGATTTAGGCACAGCAAACACCCTCATAATTCACAACGACAAAATTGTGGTTGACGAGCCATCGATAGTAGCACTTGACAGAGCAACAGGAAAACTGATAGCTATAGGCGAAAAAGCACAACAAATGCACGGTAAAACTCATGAAAACATTCGTACAGTACGTCCGTTGAGAGATGGAGTTATAGCCGATTTTAATGCAGCCGAGCAAATGATTCGTGGCATGATTAAAATGATTACCAGACGAAAAAGAATGTTTTCTCCATCTTTAAAAATGGTAATTTGTATTCCTTCCGGGAGTACTGAAGTTGAAATGCGTGCAGTTAGAGATTCTGCAGAGCACGCAGGCGGACGTGAAGTATTTATGATTTATGAACCTATGGCTGCCGCAATTGGTATTGGAATTGATGTTGAAGCTCCTGAAGGAAATATGGTGGTTGATATTGGTGGAGGAACTAGCGAAATTGCTGTTATTGCTCTTGGCGGAATTGTTTGTAACAAATCTATAAAATCTGCCGGAGACGATTTTACCGAAGATATTCAATCATATATGCGTCATCAGCACAACATAAAAATTGGAGAACGAACAGCTGAGATGATAAAAATAAATGTAGGTTCGGCTTTACCAGACTTAGAAAATCCTCCACAGGATTTTATTGTTCGAGGTCCGCATCAAATGACGGCATTGCCAATTGAAATACCTGTTTCGTATCAGGAAATTGCCCACTGCCTCGACAAATCTATTACAAAACTTGAAACTGCAATTCTTAACGTGATGGAAGAAACTCCACCAGAACTCTATGCAGACGTTTTCAACAATGGCGTATATCTTACAGGTGGTGGAGGCTTGCTTCGTGGTCTCGACAAACGATTGCAAGACAAAACCAATATTCCTTTCAATGTATCGGACGATCCTTTAAGAGCCGTGGCAATTGGCACAGGGATTGCTTTGAAAAATGCCGATAAGTTTTCATTTCTAATGAGATAAAAATATTGATGATTTTTGATTGAACAATTCGGTTTTTTTATTTTTAATTGTTGATTTTTAATTGATAAAATTTGAAATTATAATTTTCTAAAAATATATAGCTTTAATTTGTAAATATTAGTTGTGAGGAGTTTAATAAGGTTAATAGTAAGATTTCATGCTTTTCTAATTTTTATTGTTTTTGAAATATTTTCCTTTATTTTAGTAGTTGAATACAACCAGCCTCACAAATCTATTTTCTTAAATTCGAGCAATATTGTCAGCGGAAATATTTTTAATTCATATAATTCCTTCATCGAATATCTTTCGTTAAAACAAGCAAATTTTGAACTTGCAGAAGAAAATGCACTACTGTACAGAAGCTACAAACCCGAAATTCTTATTAGCGAGGCATTTGAAGAAAAAACGATAACTACCAATGAGATGCAATATCGCTACATTCCTGCAAAAGTGATAAACAATACCATAAATAAAAAATACAATTATTTGACTTTAAATAAGGGAAAAAGTGATTCGATAAAACCAGAGATGGCAGTTTTTTCTCCTTCAGGAGTAGTAGGAATCGTCCAAAATGTATCTTCAAAATTCTCATCAGTAATTTCACTCTTAAACCCAAATATGAGATTGAGTGCAAAAATTAAGAAAAATGGATATTTTGGTTCTATTAATTGGGACGGAACCGATTTTAAAATCGTTTCTTTAAACGAAATTCCTTCGCACGTTATAGTAAATGAAGGAGACACTATTGTTACAAGCGGATATTCTGCAATATTTCCAGAGAATTTACTAATTGGAACTGTTTCCGAAGTAGAAAACGAAAAAACAAGTAATTTTCATTCTATCAAAGTTAGACTTTTGGCAAGTTTTAAAAATCTTTCTTATGTATATATTATCGAAAACAAACTATTTACAGAACAACGAGAATTAGAGAATCTATCGACAAATGATTAATATTATTTCAAGAAATATATTTCGCTTTATTTTTTTGATACTGTTGCAGGTTTTGATCCTTAACAATATGAACTTCAGCGGATTTGTAAATCCATATCTATATATTTTGTTTGTTTTGCTTTTGCCATTTGAAACTCCACGATGGTTTCTGATTTTCACGAGTTTTCTCTTAGGCTTATCAATCGATATTTTTTCCGACTCGCTCGGGATGCACGCATTTGCAAGTGTTTCAATTGCTTTTTTGAGGCCTTATGTGCTCAATTTTATTTCTCCACGTGATGGATACGAGCCCGGCACTTTCCCAAGAATTTTTTATTTTGGATTTTTATGGTTTGCAAAATACTCGATAATAATCATATTTGTGCACCACTTTTTCTATTTTCTTATAGAAGCATTTAGTTTTCAAGGATTTGATTTTACAATGATAAAGGTATTTTTGAGTTCAATATTCACTTTTATAGTTGTAATACTATCGCAATATTTGATTTTCAGAAAATAGAAAAAATCTACAATTATTCCAATACAAAATGATAGGTAATAGTACCTGTTTGAACATAATTGGCATTGGAATTTTTATTGAATTTTGCCTTTAGAGCCGCTTCTTTTGCAACTCTACACAAATGTTTGTCGAGAGTAGTCGAACCTTTAACTCCTGCATTTGCAGATATTACTTTTCCTGTTTTGTCAACTTTTATTTCAACTACCACAATTCCCTCTTTCTGGCTTGTATCAATTGGTTTCGGAAGACTTCCAATAAGTTTTCTGCCATTTAAGCTCCATTTGTTTCCGCTATTGCCCAACCCCGAGCCTTCACGATTTTTGCTATTTATATCTCCATCAGGTTTCCCCTGGTTACCTAATCCTTTTTTTTCTCCTTCGCCTGATGTCGAATTATTATCACCTTTTCCTTTAAATAATGCCTGCTTATTTACCTCTCTTGGTTTTTCAACAACTTCTTCATTTTTTTCTTCTGGCTCTTCTTTTACTGTTTCCTCGTTTTCAGTTTTTTCAGTTTTTTCAATAGGGTCGTTTTTCTCTTCCTTTTTTTCTTTTTTTATCGAATTTTCAACAGATACGCTCTCTTCCATATCTTGCGTAACAATTTCCTTTTCCGATTTTGTGTTCGATGATTGGGCAGTATTTGCTTTTTTTGGCACAGGCTGAACAGTCTCATTTTTTTTTGGTTCAACAAAACCTTCACCAACATCACTGGTGCCAAAATTAATTAAAAATCCTTCTTCCTCCGGCATAGGTAGCGGAGTGGTAAAGCCGAATATTATTACAAAAATTAAAATTATCAGATGGAATACTGAAGTGCCTAGTATCCCTCTTTTATGTTTTTTAAAATAATTTCTGATTTCCATAACTTCTAACTTTATTCTTTAGGGACTAGTAGCCAATACCATCTTGTATTTATTTCTTTTTGCAATATTCATAACTTTCACAACTTCTTCAATTGGAACGGTTTTTTCTACATGTAACGAAATGTATATATCTGATCCTAAACCTAATCTCTCTTGAAGAACAGATTCAAGCGAATTAATATTGTATTGCTCCTGATTTCCTGATGAAGGATTATACAAAAAAATGTTATAATCTTTATCAATTGAAACCGCAAGGTTTGGTTTTGCAGCGGTTTGATTATTACTTTTTGGCAATAACAACTTTAAGGCATTTGGATGAATCAAAGTTGAAGTTACCATAAAAAATATAAGTAATAAAAAAACTATATCTGTCATTGAAGACATACTAAAACTTGCACTTACTTTATTTCTTGAACGTAAAGCCATTTCTTTTGAATTAAATTGTTTTTTTAACTGGCAGGCTCGTTTAAAAGATCCATAAATTCTGTGGTTGAAGCTTCGAGTTTGAATACAACTTTTTCAACTTTTGCCACTAATATATTATAGGCAAAATATGCAATAATCCCAACAATCAGACCAGCTACAGTTGTTACCATTGCAGCATATATTCCGCTTGAAAGCAATGAAACATCAATATTGTTTCCGGCATTCGACATATTATAAAATGCATCAATCATGCCCATAACAGTTCCAAGAAATCCTATCATTGGGGCAGCTCCTGCAACTGTAGCTAATGTTGGTAAACCTTTTTCGAGTTTCGATACTTCCAATTTACCTACGTTTTCAATGGCGGCATTCACATCGTTCAGAGGTCTTCCTATTCGGTTAATTCCTTTTTCAATCATTCGGGCAACCGGACTATTTATTGATTTACAAATAGTTAACGATGCCTCAACTTTTCCATCAAGAATGTATTGTTTGATATTGTTCATAAAGTTAGAGTCTATTTTAGCAGCTTTTTGAATTGCCGAATATCTTTCGAAAAAGATATAAACAGCAATTATGGATAAAACCAAAATAGGAATCATAATATATCCTCCTTTTAAAGCTAACTCAATGAAAGAAAGTTTTTCTTCGGTTGCTGCCGATACAGCTGAAGTATCAGCAATGTTAATTTGTAAGATTGAAAACAAGCTCATTTTTAAATATTTAATTTTCGGCTAAAATACAAAAAACGATATAAACTTGTAACTATTATATTTAAAAGATACTTAATCAGCTTTTTCTTAAATTTGCATTTTTTAATGATGAAAAATGCTTTTAACAACAAAATAACATGGGACATAAATCTGGTTTTGTAAACATTATTGGAAATCCGAATGTTGGCAAATCGACAATAATGAATGCCTTGGTTGGCGAAAAACTTTCAATCATAACATCGAAAGCACAGACTACGCGACACAGAATTATGGGTATTGTCAACGGTGAAGATTTTCAGATAGTTTATTCTGACACTCCGGGTGTGCTAAAGCCAAATTATCGCTTGCAAGAATCTATGATGAATTCTGTAAAAAATGCTTTGACAGATGCAGACATTATTCTATATGTGAGCGATGTTGTGGAAAATATCAACAAAAACAAAGATTTCATTGAAAAACTAAAGAACATCTCTATTCCGATTATTCTTTTGTTGAACAAGATAGACAAGTCAACTGAAGAAAAAACTAAAGAGCTATTATCCCAATGGAAAACTTTGTTGCCAAATGCCCAAATAGTACCGATTTCAGCACTCGAAAAATTCAATATTGAAAAATTGTTCGATATGATTTTGGAATTGCTGCCTGAATCGCCGGCATATTATCCGAAAGGAGATCTTACAGATAAAACAGAAAGGTTTTTTGTTTCAGAAATGATTAGAGAGCAGATTTTATTGCACTACAAAAAAGAAATACCTTACTCTGTTGAAGTTGAGGTAGAAGAGTTTAAAGAAGATGAAAAAATTATTAGAATACGTGCAATAATTTATGCTGAAAGGCAATCGCAAAAAGGAATATTAATCGGGCATAAAGGAAAAATGCTTAAAATAATTGGGACAGAAGCGAGAAAACAAATGGAAGTTTTTTTCAATAAAAAGATTTTTCTAGAAACTTATGTCAAAATTAATCCCGATTGGAGAAATAAAGATACTCAGTTGCAAAAATTCGGATATTATTAGCAATATTACAAAATGAATTTTCTTGCACATTTATACTTCTCCGGACAAAATGATGACATAAGAATTGGAGGATTTATTGCTGATTTTATAAAAGGAAACGATTTTCATAATTTTTCGCCACAAATAAAATCCGGGATTTTGTTGCATCGTAAAATTGATGCGTTCACAGATTCGCATAAACTTGTTGAAAAAAGTAAAACTCGACTGCGAAAAAAGTATAAAAAGTATGCCGGAGTTGTAGTTGATATTTTTTACGATCATTTTTTAGCTACAAATTGGGATTCTTATTCCAAGCAAACTCTTCCTTCTTTTGCCAGAGAAATCTACGTTTTGATGGCATTAAATTATTTCTCTCTTCCTGCAAAGGCAAAAAGAATGGTGCCTTTTATGATTCTTGGGAATTGGCTTGAATCATACAAAAAAATTGAAATGATAGAATTAGTTTTACAACGAATGCCAAATAGAACATCGCTCCCGAGTGAGGCTAAATTTGGAATTGAAATTCTAAATGAGCACTATATTTCATTTAATCAGGAATTTAATGAATTTTATGGAGATTTAATTACATTTTTAAATAGAAAGAATGAGCACCAAAAATTAGTATCCTGAGAAACCAGATACAATTTTAATTCTTTAAAATATTAGGGTTCGTAAATAAATAAACTATCCATCTTTACTTGCTCTTTTGTCCATTTTCTTCGTTGTAAAAGCATTAAATAAACTGTGGCTATTCGTAACTTTTACGCCTTGAAAATAAACAAAATATCTTCGTACATTTTGAATACTTTATTTATTTACAAACCCTTAGTTTTGTTTAAAGCAAGATTTGCACAATCCATAAAAATATAAAGAATGAGATTTAATTTTAAAAACCATTAAATCGCCAACTGTTTTCTTTATCTCATTTATTCGAGGATCGCAAAATTCGCTAACACTTCCACATTCAGTGCAAATTAAATGATCGTGTTGTTTGCATTCGTATGACTTTTCGTACTGAGCAACCAATTTGCCAAATTGATGTTTCACAATAAGTTTGCAATCTAAAAGCACTTCAATAGTGTTATACAAAGTGGCTCTACTAACACTATAATTATTGTTCTTCATGTGAATATAAAGCTGCTCAATATCGAAATGACCTTCGATGCAATATATTACCTCTAATATAGAAAATCTAATTGGAGTTTTTCTAAATCCTCTACTTTCCAAATATTCTGTAAATATCTGTCTTACAGTGTCTTTTGTGCTACTACAAATCATAATATCTTTTTTCACAAAGATACTCAAAATATATTTTTACTCCATATTTTGAAATCATTATTTAGAATTAATAAAAATAATTTTACAAAAAAAAAGAAAGATGCAGAATTTTTCCAATAGTTACTAATTGAAAAAGAAAGCTTTAACTGTTTGAATTCCATCAACTGAAATTCTAAGGTAGTAAATTCCTTGTCGAAAAGGTCTTATTGAAATAGGCAACACATTATCAACCAATTGCGGATACGATAATACTTCCTGTCCCAAATAATTAAAAATAGATAGGTCGCCATTAGAATATTCAGGAATATAAATAGTCAGATTCTCATTTTTATAGTCGATAATGAAAGATAGTTTCTCATCTTTAGTAAAATTTATTGTGTCACTGGCAAAACAACCATGGTCATTTATTACAACAAAATATTCTCCAAATTCTGAAATTTCAATTGCCGAATTTGTACTGCCGGTATTCCATAAATACGAATCATAGGGCTCATCAATATTTAAAATATAATTATTTAGAGCCACTAAAGAAGTATCATTTCCAAGATTAATTTCTGGAATTAAAACTTGCGTAACAATTATTGTATCGCTCGATTTACAACCATTTTCGTCAGTAACAGTTACTGAAAAAGTACCACCTTGCACCAAATTTAGATATGAATTGGATGAACCAGTATTCCAATAATAGTAATTAAAACTACCTCCGGCATCAAGGGTATAATTGTTTCCTTCGCAAAAAAACACCTCATCGGCTAAATTAAAATAGGGATTTGAAACTACTGAAACATATACAGAACCACTTCCTAAACAACCATATTGATCGGTTGCAGTTAGGGAATATGTTCCTTGAGTATTTACATAAATAGATTCTGTCGTGGAGCCATCACTCCATAAATATTCTGTGTAATTATCAGTAGGATAAATATTTATCCCTCCAGTTTCACAAATTTGATTGTCTTCGCCCAAATCGACAAATAAAAGTCCTAATGAAAGAATTTCCTTGTGATTGTCATCGTTTGTAAAATTTACATCACCTGGAATTTCAACTAAATTTGAAACCACATATACAGCCGAATCTGAAAAATCTACAGTTTGTTGAAAAGTATATTCATAAGTAGAATTTACTGGAATAGTATCAGTAAAAAATTCCGTATCAGAAATCATCAGTGTATCGTTTTTTGTGATCGAATACGAAATATTAAAATTTGTAGCAACTTCAGTATGATGATTTTCAATGAGAATTGTTATCTCTTCTGTCTCGCTAAGTGTACATCCGGTTTGTGGCGACAATAGCGAATTTACGCTCATATCGATTCCCGGAATTGTTTCAGCTCTCATCATCAATAAACTACTGATGCCATCGGTAACATATAAATTTGAATCAGGGATATTCCAGCTTTGGGTATCATATTCCATTTGAGTTGCATCTAAAACACTTCCGTCTGACGATCTCCAGATTTTCCATTTAAATTCCTCGTTCAACTGAAAACCATTGAAAACATTATCTTCTGAGCCCCAGCAAGTTGCAGCTGAAGTTTCTCCGGTGTACATTAATCCGCCAATATCGCCGGTCATTCCAACACCTGTCCCGCATTTCAAATTATTAAATTCATCGTAATAGAATGCAGCAATAAAATCTCCGGGTTCAATCTGAACATTGTCAATCGTAATTATAGCACTACTATGAAATAAAATTATATGATTTTTATTTGTGTTAACAAAATACCAGGGAGGATGTTGGGCATTTCCAATTTTCAGAAATAATAGAAAAATAATAATGGGTAATAATTTTTTCATAAATATATTTTTTTCAAAAATAGTTAATAATTCCAAATTTATCAAAGACGATTAATTTTAACGAAAGTATTGAAAAGTAATTACTATTTCGTATTACGATAAAAAATATATAAACTTTATATTATCAGAAACTTTCAAAAAGTTTTGAACTTTTGGAAAGATGCTGCTAAAATCTAATTCGCCGGATAAAGCAAAGTATCAGCCGCCAGCATTTTTATTTGGTAGCCTTCGCCCGGGTTCATATTTCCAATATTGTCGATGCCATACATTGGCCAATAGATTAACCCATTACCATTTTTTACCATTACAATATTCTGTGAAATATCATTGAGCATAGTGCTTATTACACCGCTATTTTGGCGTAGGTAGCCAATTATGTTCCAGTCTTGCAATAGTGCTAATGGCGACCACTCCGGGACAATCGCA